>DAOVJU010000475.1 GCA_030632095.1 Chlorobiota bacterium | reverse complement strand
AATGGCTTATGCCATGCATCTGGCCGGAATGGATGTAAAAGATGTGCATATGACTGATCTGATATCAGGAAGAGAAACCCTGGAAAATCTGAATATGATCGTTTTTGTGGGCGGGTTCTCCAATTCAGATGTCCTGGGATCAGCCAAAGGTTGGGCCGGAGCATTCAAATACAACGAAAAGGCAAGAATAGCACTTGAAAACTTTTACAAGCGAAAGGATACATTAAGCCTGGGAATTTGTAATGGTTGCCAGTTAATGGTAGAACTGGATTTGGTTTATCCTGACCATGACAGGAAACCAAAAATGCTTCATAATGAATCGCAAAAATTTGAATCTGTCTTTTTGAATGTTGATATTTTAAAGAATAATACTGTGATGTTGCAGAATATGACAGGCATGAAACTTGGTATCTGGGTAGCACATGGTGAAGGAAAATTTCAATTGCCATTAAATGAAGAAAAATATCAAATTCCTGTAAAATACAGCTATGAACAATATCCGGGAAATCCGAACGGATCTGAATACAATGCAGCAGCTATATGTTCTGAGGATGGCAGGCACCTGGCTATGATGCCTCACCTGGAAAGGGCTTTTTTCCCCTGGCAATGTGCAAATTACCCTGAAGATCGCATTAATGATGATGTTACACCCTGGATACAGGCTTTTGTAAATGCGAGGGAATGGATTAAAAAAGCTGTAAAAACTAACTAATTAAATTTAATCGTTCAGCTCGTTTTGTAAGTAATTCTTTGTATTCTTCTTTCAGTTCAGCCGACAGGAAAGAAAAATCAACAAAACTCAATGCATTACTAAAGTGCTTTAAAAATCTATTCAAAGAATTCTGTATTTGCTTCTCTGTCAATTTCAGATTTTCACCAAACTTCAAAAAATCCTGTATCTTGAAATTTCGTTTTCTTCCATTTAAAGTTAAGGCCATTTCTTCTTTATCATCTTTTTCAGGGATTACCAGACGTGTAGAAAGCAAATCGTAAACCGGAGATAATCCTGTAAGGCCTGTTCGATAATCGAGTAAGGAAAAATTCTTTAAATGCATATCAGCATTTCCTGTTAAAAAGGAGAAAACCGCTATTTCAAAGTAAATTAATGCATCCAGTAATGTATTTGATGAGTATTTAAGAATTAATTTACCCACTTGTTCCATAGATCCTTTATATTTATCTTCAGTCAAACGTTCTGAAAGCTGGCAAAAATCTTCCATATGCAGCTTCCCTTTTTTATCACGGTCAACTCGCCTGGTTAAATAAGCTATTTCTCCGGATTTTAACCTGATCAATGTATGCGGTACAACCTTTATCTTAAATATTTCAGCCAAATGCATGGTTAGATCTTCATTCTCGGGTAATTGATCATAGTTTGCTGTTGGAGGTTTTAAGATATAATTTCCCCATAATCCCACCAATGTTAATCTTGAAGGGCTACCACCCTTTTTATCTAAATGAAGTGATAATTTGGCTTGTACTCCCGGAACAGTAACACTTTGGTTTATTACTTTTTCTGCTAATTTCGACATTTCCGAATAAGCATAATCCAATACCGGAGGTTCTTCAATATCAAATATCTTCTTACTACAAGATGGATGAAAATCTTTTATTCCTGAGTTATTTTCCCGATAACAATACAAACACTTCTTTTCCATTACTCCTCAATTATGTGTTGAACACTTACAGCACCTATACAATCTTTACAACAGGCCAAAATTAATCCCATACGATCGCGGATATCAATTTTCCAGTGCTTTTGGGCTATATCCAGTAACCAACCTTCAGGAATCAACCCATCGAAAAAAGGGAACATGGTATTTGAAATATAAGTTCTGTTTGTTAAAGGTAAAGTCATACTTATAGCTTTAGCCGATTGATCATTTAAATAATCCTGATCATAACTAAACTGATAACCATTTTCGTTTTCTTCGATAATTCCGCAAAAACGGTCTTTAAAGAATACTTTTCCTTTTCTATTCATCTTCTTCTATAAATTTTGATTCTACCGGAACTAATTCATGCCCAAAGAGGGCCAGCACCTGGTTTACTTTATCCATTCGTAAAGTTTGTTTGCCTTGTTCCAAATCGCGTATAAATCTGAGCCCCACTCCTGCTTTCTCAGCAAGTTCTTCCTGTGTAAGCCCAAGGATTTTACGCCTTTCTTTAACAAATTGAACTAATTTTTTACTCATTACCATACCTTCTCGGGTATAAAAATATTATACCATTGCAATATTATACCTTTTCGGGTATAAAAACAAATATTTTTAAGAAAATTATATCAGATCGGGTATAATTCAGAATAAAGTAATATGTAATTTTAAAATTTTACTAACTTAGTCAGTTTTAGATATAATTAATAATGCAATCTTTATTTACCGGAAAAGAGCTAATTGATAAGGACTTAAAATATAAGTTAAAACTATATTTTAATATCAGTCTTGGAATATTTCTGTTTATTTTGTTCTTCCAGCCATTTGAACTTTATTCCCTTGATTTTAATGACCGCTTATTATTTATTGCAGGATTTAGCACAATTACATTTCTTTTGCTGGGATTATTTCATTTGTTTTTATCATGCATATTTCCTAAAACTTTTGATTTTGCTGAATGGAAATATAATCCCGATTTGTTCTTGTATTCCATGATATTGATTTGTAATTCGGCAGCCTATACATTTTATATACACTATGTTGGAAATATTCCTGTATCATTCTACTTAGTATTTAAAATATCTTTACTAAGCATAGCTCCATTGGTTGTTTTAAAAATATCTAAAGAATACAAAATACTTATCCAGCAAGTCCACTCATTGCACGAAGAAAACAAGAAACTTTTAGTTCACTCATCAAATGTCATAAATAATAATATAATGGTTGAAACATTTTTTTCAGAAAACAAATCGGAAAAAATAGATTTTGAACTCAATAATATACTTTTCATTAACTCAGCCGATAATTACATTAAAATTGTATACAAGAAAAATGATGAGATCAAAAATAAATTAATTCGTAATACACTAAAAAATATTGAGGAACAATTAAATAAGTACCCGGATTTTTTCCGTTGTCATCGTACTTGCATTGTAAACAAGAAGCATGTTGAAAATCTTTCAAGAAGTTATAAGGGATACGGATTAATAATAAGCAACTATAAAGACGAAATTCCAGTTTCAAGACAATATATAATGAAAGTCAGAGAAACCTTAGACACAATCTAGTAGACTGTTCCATAAGTTCTGACCTTATTAATGGCAATTTAAAATTAGAGAATTTAGCACTGCAAAAACCCATGCTATCAAGCGAAATCCTATCTATATCAACGTTTGCAGATATATATCGGGTTTAACATTGTTCGCAACTTGTCATAACATTT
>DAOVJU010000229.1 GCA_030632095.1 Chlorobiota bacterium | reverse complement strand
TCAAGTTTTATTCTCAAAATCTCACCCTCTCTTTGGTTTCTGTAAATTTAATTTTATATCGAACTCAGGTTATTACTTAAATTATAAACCAGAATATGAAAAATGCCTATATTTGACGGTAATTTTAATCGATAAACAAATCATAAGTCTTTAGTAACATAAATAATGCATTTTAGAAATTGGCTGAAATACTCTGTCATTTACTATTTGTTAATAATTAGTTCGAATTATTCTCATTCGCAGGAGCTAAAGTGGAACTTAGGTTTTGATGGCATTGCTGATAACCGGGAATATTTTAACTCATTAACAACTCCACAAACAATATTAGGTTCAAGGATCAGTGGCCAAATTGGATTTGATGTGGATAATTATCATCAAATTCGTATTGGATTAAGCTATTTGTATGAATTTGGGACTATTGACACCTTGTTAAGACCTGATATAATAATGTATTACCATGCCAAAAAAGATCCATATGAGTTTTACATGGGAGCTTTTCCACGTAAACGCCTTCTAAATTATCCATTGGCGCTTTTAACTGATACCTTACTTTATTTCAGGCCCAATATTGAAGGGCTTTATTTAAAACTGTATGGAAACTGGGGTTTTGAAAATGTATGGATAGACTGGACTAGCAGGCAAACTAATATTGAACGTGAAACATTCCTGTTTGGATTTTCCGGTAAACTGAATCTAAAAAAGTTATACCTGGAACATTATTTTGTAATGCATCATTTTGCAGGCCCGGCAATACCAATACCCAATGATCATTTAAGAGATAATGGTGGATTAATTCTAAGGCTTGGCCTGAATGCAGCAGAGTTTATAAAAATTGATTCACTCACTTTCACAACGGGAATAATTAATTCAATTGATAGAATACGAGGTGTTTATAGTTGGACTATGGCTTATGGTTCCATTACAGAGTTGCATTTAAATTACAAAGGTTATGGAATAAATGGATTAGTATATGTGGGTGAAGGCCACGATTTTATGTATGGTGAAGGTTTTTACAAAGCAAAATCTTATGGAAGGACAGATTTGTTTTTTACACCATTGAACTTTGAAAGAATACATGGAAGATTTATGCTTTCTTTTCATTTCATTGAAGGGAGCATAGATAACTCACAATCGTTTCTGGTATCCATTAACATTTCCAAATAAATATTTATGAGTGTAGTCTAAAAAGGTAGAGAATTAAAAAATGCCACTAAAACACCAAAGCACCAAATTTCACAGAAAATTAAACATCAAAGAATTAGATTTGGTGGGATTTAGTGTTTTTGTGTTTTGGTGGCGAAATATACCTTTTTTAGACTGGACTCTTTAATATAGCATTATAAATAATTATGAGTCTGAAAAAAACTTCATTTGGTAAATATATATTAGCTGTTTTAATAATTGTTTTTATAGCTGTATTATCAATATCGTATAATTATTATTTAAAGATTTTTAAATCAAATATAGTTATTGAAAATAAAGAGTTTGAATATATATACATACCAACCGGTTCATCATTTTATGATGTAAAAAAAATACTTTTAGATAACAATATAATTAGCGATATAAATTCATTTTTATGGTTAGCTGAAAAGAAAAATTATAAAAACCATGTTTATCCTGGTAAATACAGGATAAATAAAAATATGAATAACAATGAGCTAATTAATATGTTGCGTTCAGCAAGCCAGGAACCGGTTAACGTAATTTTTAATAATATCAGGACAAAATCCGATTTGGCTGGTAAAATTAGCAAGCAAATTGAAGCTGATTCACTTGAAATTATTGCAATTCTGAATAATGAGTCATATTTAGCAGAGAATTCTTTGAATGTAGAAAATGCAATGACTTTATTTATACCAAATACATACGAATTTTACTGGAATACTAATGCAAGTAGTTTTTTTAAGAGAATGTTATCCGAAAATAATAAATTTTGGATTACCGGCAGAACTGATAAACTTGAAAGAATAAATTTAACACAAACAGAAGTGATTATTCTGGCTTCCATCGTTGAAGAAGAAACTCAAAAAGATGATGAAAAAGAAAGGCTGGCCGGAGTATATATTAATCGATTAAACAAAGGCATGAGGCTTCAAGCTGATCCAACTGTTAAGTTTGCACTTGGTGATTTTGAAATGAAGCGGGTACTTTTGGCACATTTATCGTATGATTCGCCATATAATACATACAAATATAAAGGTTTACCGCCGGGGCCAATTCGTATACCGTCAATAATCACAATTGATGCGGTCCTGAATTATGAGCAGCATAATTACTTGTATTTCTGTGCAAAAGATGATTTTTCCGGTTATCATGAATTTGCTAAAACTTTACGTCAACACAATATAAATGCACAGAAGTATCAGTCTGCTTTGAATAAAAACAGGGTATTTAAGTAATATCTCTGATAAAATATTGGCTCAATGGAAATAAACTCAGTGTAATAATATCTTCTTTTATTCTCATTTATAACTAGTTGATCTTAAAATTTAGTTATTTAAATATGGCTAAGATTATAGAATTACTTACATTTGTTCATTGTTAACAACTCTTTATTTATTGTATGGGAGCTTTTCACGCTTATGATATCAGGGGTATTTATAATGTAGATTTTAATAAAGAAGATGTATATAAGATTGGTTTTTTCCTTCCTGAATTATTGAATGCATCAAAAATTCTTATCGGTAGAGATGCAAGATTATCTTCACCGGAAGTATTTGAATTTCTTACCAAAGGCATTATCAATAGTGGAGCTGATGTATATAACCTCGGGCTTTCAACAACACCTATGGTTTATTATTGTACTGCAAAGTATAATTTTGATGCATCGGTTATGATAACTGCATCGCATAATTCAAAAGAATACAATGGAATGAAAGTTTCAAAAACAAATGCATTACCTGTAGGATATGATGCAGGTTTAAAAGAAATTGAAAGGATGATACAGGAAGAAACTATAACTGAAAGCGCTGTTAAAGGTAAAATAATTGAATTCGATAAAAGACAAGAATATATTTCATTCTTGAAATCTTATTTACCTGAAATCAAAGATCTTAAAATTGGTATTGATTGTTCTAATGGAATGGCATCGCTTTTTATTAAAAAAGTGTTGGGAGATGGGCCAATTTATATTTTTAATGAACTTGATGGAACTTTTCCAAATCATGATCCGAATCCTTTGGTTGAAAAAAATGTTGAACCGCTTAAAGATCTTGTAAAACGCGAAAAGTGTGATTTAGGAATTATATTCGATGGAGATGCTGACAGGGTAATGTTTGTAGATGAAAAAGGAAAATTTGTTTCACCTGATCTTATTATTGCTTTAATGGCACATTATTTTCTTAAGAATGAGAAGGGAAATGTTTTACAAGATATCAGAACCTCTAAAGCAGTAGGAGAGTATATCGAGAAATTTGGATCCAAAATGCATACATGGAGGGTAGGCAGAGCATTTGCTACTGTAAAGTTAAGGGAAATTGATGGTATTTATGGAGGAGAATTAGCAGGGCATTATTACTTCCGGGATTTTTATTATTCTGATTCAGGCATTTTAGCTGCTTTAATTGTATTAAATGTTATTAACGGTAAAAAGAAAGAACAGTTATCATTTTCACAGTTAATTGATGAAATCAAATCTTATCATAATTCTGGTGAGATTAATTATAAAATCGAGAACAAAACAGGAGCAATGAATGCACTAAAAGAGCATTTCTCTGAGCAGGAAAAACCTATTGTTTTTTTCGATTTTGATGGTTATAGGCTTGAATTTAAAGATTGGTGGTTTAATGTACGTCCATCGAACACAGAGCCATATTTACGTTTTTTAGCTGAAGCTAACAATAAAGAATTGCTTCAACAAAAATTACAACAGGTTGAAGGACTTTTGAAAGAATTTAACTAATATTGATCTAATTAATAATTAAGTAGTTGCATTAATGATAAATACACATTTTTTTTTGATGAATGGCAAGTTAGCTTGGATAAAAATATTTGACATATCAAAAAAAATGCTTATTTAAGGCAACCGTAAAAATTATAATAAGTCTAACGAATGAACTGGCAAAGCAGCATTAACTGGTCGGATAGAGATAAGGTTGGCAGAATTGTTAAATCTTGTCTTAATGGCGATAGGTTGAGCCAGAAAGTTCTTTACGAAGCTTTTTACGGTAAAATGTTTGCTGTATGTTTGCGCTACACTGGTGATTACTATGAAGCACAGGATGTACTTCATGATGGATTTATAAAAATATACAGCAAGTTAGAAAGTTTTAAAAATATGGGTTCTTTCGAAGGTTGGATCAGAAGGATTATTGTTAATAATGCTATAGATTACATTAAACAGAGGAACCGGTTGTTTTTGAATCACATTGAAGATAAGCGATTAGAAAACATTGAAGATGCTTATTTTAAAGAATCAGAACTTGAAAAGCTAAACGAGTTAAAAGCTAATCAGGTTATGGAATTAATTCAAAAACTCTCTCCAGCCTATCGTACAGTATTTAACCTATATGTAATTGAAGAATATTCGCACAAGGAAATTGCAGAAATTTTAAATATCAGTATTGGTACATCAAAATCGAACTTAGCCAAAGCAAAAATAAGATTAAGAGAAATTTTTAAGGAAAGTAAGTTTAGAAATGAGTAAACTAGATATTGAAAATATTATTAAGAATAAAGTAGGGGATTATACGGTTTCTCTTCCGGAAAATTCATGGAGTGATTTTGAATCTAAGTTGGAGTTATCGGGAAAAAGTTTATCAGGTAGTTCAGGTGCTACAAGTATAATATCTTCAACAGCACTTAAAATAACTTTGATTGCAGCTTTGGTTATAGTGCCAATTGTTGGAATATATTTGTTAAAGGATTTTGATAAAGAACAACGTAATAAATTATTTAACAAACATAAAAACAATGTTGAAGAAACAATTATTGAGCAAGAAAAACCAATAATTGAAGAAAATTCTGGAAATGATATAAAAGAAAAGGAGCTTGAAAATAATATTGAAACACATGAAAGTGTAAAAGAAAAGGTATATGTTTTTAAACCATACAATAATGGCAATCAGGTATATTTTGGTCCCACTGAAGCAAACAAAGAAAATATTACAAAATTCAGAATGCTCATTCGTGATAAAAAAGGCAAGTTGATTTTCGAATCGAATAATCAGAATATCCTATGGAATGGAAAAATTAAAGGAGAGGATAGATATGCTAAAGACGGTATGTATGACTGGTTTATTATTATTATCGATTCGGACGACGAAGTTTATCGCCGCCATGGTAAAGTAAAGCTTGAAAAACAGTAAACCTGATTTATTCAACAAAATGGCTATAGTATAAAGTATTTTGGCCAAAGTAGAGGAAGTATAAATTCGAAATGAATAATGGAATGTTGGAATAATGGAGTATTGGAAAGGAGGGATTCATTTTTTCCATTATTCCAGTTATCCATCATTCCACATGAATATATTGATAATTAGAGTGATAATTTATAAAAAACTACAATATATTTCATCAGGGCCATTAAGAATTAGATAATATTTATTTCCGGTTCAATGTCTATATTAAAATTGCTTTTTACTGATAGTTGAATTTTACTTGCAAGGTTCAGGATTTCTTTACCGGTAGCATTTCCATGATTCACTAAAACCAATGACTGTTTGTCATGAACACCAGCATCTCCATCGCGATATCCTTTCCATCCACATTTTTCAATTAACCAGCCGGCTGCTACTTTTATTAACTTACCAGTTACAGGATATATTGGAATATCAGGGTATTTAAGTTTTAAGTTTTCACAATGTTTTTTAGTAATAACAGGATTCTTAAAAAAACTACCTCCATTTCCAATTTCTTTGGGATCGGGTAATTTTTGTTTTCTAATATCAATTACTGCACTTCTAACATTTTGTATAGTTGGATTTCCTAGTTCAATAACTTTTTGTTTTAAGTTACCATAGTTTAAAATTGGCACTGGTTTTTTTGATAGGTGAAATGCTACTTTTATAATTATATATTTGCCCTTGGCTTTATTCTTGAAAATGCTATTTCTGTAACTAAATT
>DAOVJU010000023.1 GCA_030632095.1 Chlorobiota bacterium | reverse complement strand
GTGTTTCAGCGCTTATGTTAACACTTTTAAATTCACTTTCTCCCGATTGTGGATAAGCCATAAAATTATTGAATATTAGAAGAAAAGTGATTGATATGGCTGCTATTTTCTTCATAAAACTTGTTTTTTTAATTTCTTAACCTAATAATGTCCTCAAAACGAAAAATGTAAACACTACTCACTTAAAATTTCAAACACAATCCGATCTGAAGAGCCGTTTTGTCATTAATGCTCAATAATTCAGGATTGACTTTAATATACCTGGTTTTTTTTGATTTTTTACTTCCTTCATATAAAACCCAGCCAATATCAACTAACCAAATCAAAGCGCCGGCCGCAGTTGAAATAATAAATTGCTGTCTGGCAGAATTTGATTTATCATAATAAGAATCAATATCAACTTGTTTTATAGCATCATTGTATTTGGTGTAAAAATCATCAGCTTTTGTTTTTTGGTATAAACCATAAGCTAACAGGCCATAAACGGCAACAGTTTTGTAAACAGGCTTAATTGAACTCAATTTAGTGTTAACAACAAACCTATTTCCTAATCCGGGAACAGCCAATGAATACAGTGCGCTACCCATCCCGTTAGGGATAAGTTTAATCTTTTCGATAAAAACCCTGGCTTTAATGTTTCCATATAGATTAATACTATCTTGCATTACATTCCAAACAATTTGTTTTTGTTTACCACCTTCAATCTCCTTTTTTACATCACCGGAAACAGATTTGGGTATAAATTCCCTGCCTTCATCATTAATAAAATTTATATTTATAATGAATTTCTCAATCTTAGAAAAGTTTACAATATCATAAGAAACAAATATTTTTTTATCTTTTACATAAAAATCAACGTTTGTAACTTTAGCTTTTGTTATCTGTGCATTTATAAATGCAGGGATTAATATAAACAGGGCTAATATTAAGAAATGCCTTTTCATTAAAATTCAGTGTTGCAAAGATATTACAAATTTAAGTATTTTTTTTATGCTTAAAAAATGAGAGTAAATTGTTCAGTTAATAACTCTGTTAAACTAATGCCTTATAAATCAAATAGAAATATGAAGAATAATAGTTGTTGCTTTACTTACTGTTTAAAAATGATAACAGCATGTAGAGGAAATATTTTGTTTAGGCAAAACTAGAAAATTCAGAAAACGACAACCGAACCAACAACCCAAAAAAACAAAACCCAGCAAGTATCTAACTAACAGGGTTGTTTGATTTATATTTGAGGTCTCGAGCGGATTCGAACCGCTGTAAATGGTTTTGCAGACCACCGCCTAGCCACTCGGCCACGAGACCTGTTATTTAGGGATTGCAAATTTATAAAATAAACCAATAATTATCGTATAATTTATTATTTTTTGTTGTTTTGAAACTCAATCACCAAATCATAAATTTCAAATAACAAATAATTTTCAACATAGCGGAGCGATATCATGAATACCTTTAAAAATAATTTATATTATGAGTAATCTTCAAATATCAAATGACCAAAACAGTTTAGAGTATTGAGTTTTAGAGCATTCCGCGAGTGCAGAAGCTATACTCTGCGGAGGCGCTGTGATTTATTTGTAATTTGATGTTTGAAGCTTGTGATTTTCATATTCATAACTAAAAACTATGTTAATAGACAGATAGTCTATAAGTCTATTTATCTAACCAAAGTTACGCTTACACGATCAATTTGCCCACCCATTGGAGGATGCATCTTGGAAACTTTCAGGGTGATCTCCTCAATTCCTGTGAAATTAGCATATAATGCATCCAATATCCGGGTTCCGATATGTTCAAGCAAATGTGACTTTTTTTGCATTTCTTCCTTAATGATTTTGTAAACCTTTTGATAATTCAAAGCATCATCAATTTTGTCACTATTACCTGCAATATCAGTATCTGTTTTAATGCTTATGTCAATTAAAAAGCGGTTCCCAACTATTCTTTCTTCTTCAAAATGCCCATGATAAGCATAAAATTCCATTCCTTCTATTTGTATTAAGCCCATTTCTTATAAATTACAATTAACAAATTACAAATTACAAATAAATTCTAAGTACGAAATAAACTAGTACAATTTTATTTAGAATGTGAACATTATAATTTGTTATTTTTTACTTTTGTAATCTCTTAATTCAAAAGCAAATTTCATGTCAAACAACACGGAAAAAAAGTCATTACATTTTATTCAAAGCATTATTGAAGAAGATTTACATAACAATAAAAATGATAGTCGTGTTCACACGCGTTTTCCACCTGAACCAAATGGATATTTGCATATAGGCCATGCAAAATCAATTTGCCTGAATTTTGGTTTGGCTCAGCAATACAATGGTTTGTGTAATCTTCGGTTTGACGATACAAATCCAACAAAGGAAGATGTTGAATATGTTGATTCAATACAGGAAGATATTAAGTGGTTAGGATTTGACTGGGAAGATCGCAAGTTTTTTGCCTCTGATTATTTTGAGAAACTATATGAATTCGCGTTAATTCTTATTAAAAAAGGAAAAGCCTACATCTGCGAGATGAGTGCGGAAGAAATTAGTGCAAGACGTGGAACACCAACTCAACCGGGAAAAGAAAGCCCCTGGCGAAATCGCCCTGTAGAAGAAAACCTTGATCTTTTCAAGCGAATGAGAAATGGTGAATTTGAAGAAGGGAAATATGTTCTGCGTGCTAAAATTGGTATGACATCGCCAAATATGCATATGCGCGATCCGGCAGTATATAGAATTAAAAAAGTTGATCATCACCGTACAGGAAGCGATTGGTGCATTTATCCCATGTATGATTGGGCGCATGGTTTATCCGATTATATTGAAGGAATTACACATTCTATATGTACCTTAGAATTCGAGATTCATCGTCCTTTGTACGACTGGTTTTTAGATCATGTTATAGACACAAAATACCGGCCCAGGCAGATTGAGTTTGCTCGTTTAAATCTCAGTTATACCATTATGAGTAAACGAAGACTGCTTAAACTGGTTGAAGAAAAATATGTTGACGGTTGGGATGATCCGAGAATGCCAACAATTTCAGGTTTTCGCAGAAGAGGATATACACCGGAATCTATACGAAATTTTGCTGATAAAATTGGTGTTGCAAAGCGCGATAATGTTATTGATGTTGCTTTATTAGAACATAGTATTCGTGAAGATTTAAACAAAAAGGTAAAAAGAGTTATGGCTGTTCTTAATCCGCTTAAAGTGATTATTGAAAATTACCCTGAAGCACAAACAGAAGAACTTGATGCAGTGAATAATCCGGAAGATGAAAGCATGGGAACACGTAAAATTCCATTTTCAGGAACAATCTTTATCGAACGGGATGACTTTATGGAAGATGCTCCAAAAAAGTTTTTCCGCCTGGCTCCAGGGAGAGAAGTACGCTTGCGTTACGCGTATTTTATTACCTGTACCAATGTAATTAAAGACGAAAATGGAAATATAACTGAACTAAGAGCAACTTATGATCCTGCGTCAAAAGGTGGAAAATCACCGGATGGCCGTAAAGTAAAAGGAACTTTACATTGGGTTTGTGTTAATAGCGTGTTTCAGGCTGAAGTTCGTTTGTACGATCGTTTGTTTTTAAAAGAAAATCCTGACGAAGTTGAAGAAGGAAAAGATTTTATGTCAAATATAAATCCACATTCCCTGGATAAAGTAATCGCTTACCTTGAACCCGGCTTAAAAGACGTAAAAGCTGAAGAAAAATTTCAGTTTGAAAGATTAGGATATTTCTGTGTGGATAAAAGTTCTACTAATGAAAAAATGATCTTTAACAGAACGGTAAGCTTAAGGGATTCCTGGGCAAAGATTGAGAAGAAAAAGTGAGACATAGCTTCACTCCGGCCGAAGAGTAATGTCATTAAGTTAGTGATATTCAAGCATACCACTTTCATAGATTTATTCATCTGCCCTGTCAGTAGTTTTTTAACTCTGACAGTGGCTTAAACTTAACTAATTATCGATCATTTTAGCGTTTTCAACCAGTTGAATGAATTCATTTTTAAAGCCATGATCATCAAAAGATACTGCATTCTCTGCCCACATTAGTATATCATCATACGTAACCGATCCTTTGAATTCTGAGTTTTTCATAATCAAACCAAAACCTGTAACAGATGCACCAAAACGCATATTTTCAGTTGATTCCCCAAAAGATATAATACTGTGATTAACTTCATGATTAACTAACCTGCTATTTGTTTCTGTTGGGAACTTATATCTGAAATCGAGCGTTGCCAGGTTTACATTATCTATTTCTTCATTTTTAGGGACTAATTCGTAAAAGGCTGTAATTGTCTGACTAGCACCTATTTCACCCGCATCTGTAGAGTCATCTTCAAATTCGTCATTTTCTAAAACGCGGTTTTCATAACCTATGAGGCGGTAGGATTCAACAGTATTTTCGTTAAATGTGATTTGAATTTTGCAATCCTTAGCAACTGTGAAAAATTTCGAATATTCGTATATAAACACTTTTCTTAATTGATCCAGATTATCTATATATTCATAATTGCCATTTCCGTTATCAGCCAGTTGTTCCATCATGGCATCGTTTAAATTGCCTGTTCCAACTTCCAACACAGTTAAGAAAACTCCAGTCTCCCTTTTTTCTTCAATTAATTCAACCAATTCATCAACTGAACTGGGGCCTACATTAAAATCTCCATCTGTTCCCAAAATTATCCTGTTGTTTCCATTGTCCATAAAATTTTCTTCTGCAATTTCATATGCAGTAATGATCCCTTCAGCACCGGCAGTACTTCCTCCGGCACCAAGGCTATTTATTGCAGATTTAATCACATCTTTATCAGCTCCTGAAGTAGATGGCAGTAATAAACCTGCAGAACCTGCATAGGTAACAATTGCAATTCTGTCCTCATTGCTTAACTCATCAACAAATAATTTGAATCCTGTTTTTAGAATTCCTAGTTTTTCCGGAGAATTCATTGATCCTGAAACATCTATTAATAAAACAATGTTAGAAGCTCCTCTTTCATCTACCGGAATATCTTTTCCTTTTAATCCAATTCGAAGTAAATAGTGTTCATTTTGCCACGGACAAATAGTGGCTTCAGTATTTATTGAAACGCTTTCATCTACAGGTTCAGGGTAATCAAAAGTAAAATAATTAATGTATTCTTCAATTCGGACAGATGCTATTGGTGGTTTTTGACCAACATTCAAATATCTTCTCATATTGGAATACGATCCACCATCAGCATCAATGGCAAAAGTTGAAACAGGTTGATCTGAAACATTGATAAAAGGATTTTCTCCATACTCGGTATAATTCTCATTATAAGTATCTTCTGTCCATGAGTATGAAGAATCAAAACCTTCATAATCTTTTCCACATGCGAATAAATAGTACTAGGGAAATCACTGATAATTTAAATAGTGCCTTCATGGTAACAATTTTTAAAGTTAGTACAAATAAGATTATTATTTGCATATAATGGTTGCTTCATTAATCAATTATCGGTTGTTTTATTTATTCCATTTGTAAATTACAGACAGACTTATTTCATCTATACTTAGTTTGAAATCTCCTTCATTAGATATTTGATGAAGATGGTCAGTCGTTTCAATTTCAGTATACTTATAGTATCCTTGTGGAAAAACTGAAAATCCTAGCTTAAATTCCTCAGATATTTTAAAGTATAGCCCGGATTTAAAACCTACACATGGATGAATTGAATAATTGTCAGTTTTTTGCTTCTCTTTCGATAGCTCTGGATCATCAACTTTTAACCTTGCCCACCAACCATTTAATAGAATATCTATACCAGAGAAAAATAGTAATTTATCAGTTAATGCTTTTCTTTTTTCAATTCCAAACCCTATAGTACTTCTGACTTCAGTTTGTTTTGTGATAAATATACTGGGATTTGCCGGAATTACTTCCTGAGTTGTAAAATCAAAATCAAATATTTGTATTCTTAATAAAGTGTTCTTGTTAATACTAGTCTTATAGTCAACTCCAAAATCTAAATTTATTATTGAATTAACTGACAGATCAATCTCATTAAATTTCGAATAAGGTTGATCAGCCTGAGAAAATGTCTGGTTAATTGAAATGAAAAAAATGATAATAATTAGTATATGTCTCATAAATAATGTTTCAAAATATTTATAAATAAAATTCAGTTTTAGTTTGTTTTTCTTTAGTGTGTTTTAAGAAAATCTTTCCAATAGCTTAAAACTTTTCATAAGCTCAATATTCTGGATATTAATTAATCATTAATTGATCTGGCCAGATCAACTAGTTGTGTGAATTCATTTCTGAAACCAAATTCATCATAGGAGATTGCACCCTCAGCCCAGTTTAAGATTTGATCATAAGATGTATTTCCGGCATATTCAGATTTTTTCATTAATAAACCAAAGCCAATTACTGAAGCACCAAAACGCATATTTTCCGATGATGATAGAAATTCTATAATATTCTCATTAATATCATGGTTTATTAAAATACTGGTAAATTCATTTGGTTTCTTATACCTGAAATCAAGTGTGGCAAGTTTTGCCCCATTAATACCAGTTTTAGGAATAATTTCATAAAAAGCGGTGATGGTTTGTCCAGCCCCAATTTCTCCTGCATCTACTGAATCATTTTCAAATTCTTCATTCTCCAATACACGATTTTCATAACCTATTAAACGATATGATTGAATAGATAAAGGATTAAAGCTTACTTGAATTTTACAATCTTTTGCGACAGTGTAAAATTTTGAATATTCATGTATAAATACCTTTCTTAATTGCTCCACATTATCAATGTATTCATAATTTCCATTACCATGATTAGCAAGTTGTTCCATCATGGCATCATTCAGATTACCTGTACCCATGCCAAGAACTGTAAGAAATATTCCTGACTCTCTTTTTTCCTCAATTAATTCCACTAATTCTTCAGTAGAATTTATTCCTACATTGAAATCACCATCAGTACCTAAAATGATTCGATTATTCCCATTTACTGATAAGTTTTCTTCGGCAATTTCATATGCAGTAACTATTCCTTCAGCACCAGCAGTACTACCGCCAGATGACAAATAATTAATTGCTTGTTTTATTATTTCTTTTTCTGAACCAGGAGTAGCAGGAAGCACAACACCCGCATTTCCGGCATAAGTTACAATAGCAATTCGATCTTCACTGGTTAATTCGTCAACAAATAATATAAATCCTTCTTTCAGTAATTCGAGCTTATCTGGTGAACTCATAGATCCGGAAACATCAATCAATAAAACAATGTTAGATTGTCCCCTTTCCGAAGGTAAAAGCTCTTTACCTTTCAGGCCAATTCTCATTAAAAGATGTTCTTTATTCCATGGACAATCAGTGATTTCTGAGTTAATTGATACATTTTCAATATTTGGATTATCATAGTCGAAACTAAAATAATTTACATATTCCTCAATTCGAACAGATTCACCAGGTGGTAAACTTCCGGAATTCAGAAATCGTCGCATGTTTGAGTACGAGCCTCCATCAGCATCGATAGCAAAAGTAGAAATGTTTTCTTCAGATACATCGATAAAAGCATTTTCTCCATAATCAGTGTAATTTTCATTACCATAATTTGGTTTAAAATTACCATTATTTAAACAGCTTTCAGTGGAGTAAAAACCTTCTAATTCACGCTTATCTTCATAATAGTAATCTTTGGTTGAGCAGCCAAAAGCAAGAAATGCCAATACAACATTAACTTTTAGAATCGTTTTCATAATAATAATTTTAGAATTTATTACTATGATATGTGTATTACAAAAAGGGTTGCATTTGTAAAAATTAAGTACATTTTTAGCCTTGAATGATAGATTGATTTAAAATTAATTTATCAGATTTGGTTTGATTTTTAAAGTACTTTTAATAATTGTTGAGTAGTTGAAAAACATGCATCAAATATCTATCATATTCACGGAACCAACGATCATACTTTACCTTATCGGAAAACAAATCCTGATTTTACCATTGAAAATGGGTCGCATATGATGACCTTAACTTTATCAGACGAAATAAACGTGTTGATAATTAAAATTTTAGAACAAAATTAAAATTTGTAATTTATATACATTGTTTCAGGGCGTTTTTATTTTATTGAGTAATTTGTTCCTGAATATTTTTTATCATTAGCATATTATGCAAAGCGAAAAGGCATTAACCCTGAAATGGCAAAAAAGTATTTGATCGTTAATTTGAAACAGGAACATCACAAAAATCAACCAATAATTAATTCTGTATTTATGATCCTGTTTATCAGTATAATTGAAATGATAGATATGACAACAATACTTATAATGCTTAGAAAAGATATGAGAATATATCTAAATGGATTTTCTTCAAACGAAAAAATTTTTAAAGAAGATATTCTATTATTGTTAGGATATCTTTGAACTAATGTCTTTTTATTGGATTCAAGTAAATTAATTATAGGCTTGACTATAAAAATCCAGAAAAAACCAATGCCAAAAACAAGGTAAATACTTACATATCCTATCAACTCAATTAAACCTGTATCGACCGGAATTTTGTTCGCTTCTCTTTTTTCAATAAAATGGTAAATGGTATATAAAAAAGTCAATACATATATCCCATTAACAAGCAATAATTCCCCATACTTAATAATAATATTACTTAGTTTTTTAATCACACCTTTTTTATAAAAGAGCAATCCATTTTGTTTAAAAAGCTGATCCTCTTTAATCTCATTAATTACTTTTCCAGTAAAGTAAATGTTAATTATAAAGTTTATAAGAATCCATATTTGAATGGTAAAAACCATTAAATGATAATACCCCAGATGGGATAAGGTCCCTGAACTACTTTCGCACCAGCCAAATAGTTGATCTGTTGTAAAACGATGGTGGAAATACCAGGAAAATCCAAAGGATAATATCAGAACAAATATTTGCCAGTTATATTTACCGGCAAGTTTTCGGTATTTTAAAGAAAACTGCATCAGGTAGGATAATTCCTGGTAATAAAATAAAATTAGAATATTGATTATGGCCAATATAAACTCACCAATCCACGTAGAATAGCTCTCGTTTAATGGATAATCAATTCCACTCCAGACACCTGTATTGAAAGACCAAACAATTAATATTCCTGGCGATAACAGAATAAACAAAAGGAAAACCCATAAATATCTATATTTGTTCGGAAATACTTTATTCGCAAAAAACTGGAACAGATTGAACTGAATATTTTCATCTTTATCATATTCTACATTAAAAAACTGGTTGGGAACATTCAGTTGATTTATAGATTCAATATCTATTTCATTGTTTAATTCTAAAGTCTTAATTTTTCGAATTTCTTCATTAAGGATCTCATGAATCAAGTATAATTTATCTATAGATCGGTTAAACTTAACTTTATTTGATTGGATTTTGGATATATCTCCTTTATTTAGATTCAGTTTCCCGCCAGAATTATTATTAAGAAGTTCTGCAATTTCACTCTGGGTTACATTATAGTCGAACTGCAAAAGATACAAGTATTTCTGAATTTCATTGACCTTCTTTTCCTTTTCAGTATTTGATAACATAGCAGTTATTTATTAGCAAAGAAGAGTTTGTCTGTAAAGTCTTGTTTCACAAAAGTTTCAATTAAGTATCAATATAAATATACGAAGATTATCAGCTTGTTGTAATTTTATTCTGAATATAAATTAAACTAAGGAGGTTAAAAAATGAAAATTATAGAAAAATTATTTGGTACAGCTAAAAGTAGAAAAATAAGCCTGATTTTTATAGCTACAGGCATTCTGTTAATGATTGCAGCAAATATTGTGGGTATAGCTGATAATCTACCCGGTATTATTTTAGCATTTATCAGTATTTGTGCAATAGTTCTTGCATTTGTACACCACTGGACTAAACTTAGAAAATTTTTAGTTCTTCTTATTGGTTCTGTGCTTGGTTTTCCAATTTTTGCAGTATTGCATAATTTGTTTCATGGGCTGGCTATTATGGCCAAAGATATAATTGTAGTAAAGCAAATACTTGAAATACTGGATGTCTCAAGCTTTTTAATAGCCATTTTTATATGCCCTGTTGGGATAATTGTTGGAGCCATAGGATGTATTGTATTGGTAATAAAGAACAAAAAAATTAGTCGGGTTTGAAAATCAACAAAATCGTAAATCGAATATAGTTTATCGTAGTTCGTATATCTTTTTTAATGTCAAATGATGAACAACGAATGACAAATGAGCATTCAGCTCATCGCGCTAACTTGCAGTAGTAGTGAGTAAAAATGAACACCAGGTATATAACAACCAAGGGTATAGTAATATTTAGACAAAAAAATTATTCATTCACAAATTTTAATAATTAAAAAAATGAAAACTACATCAATCAAAATCTTACGATGGACACTGCGGATACTTAGCGCTACCTTCATTGTTTTTTTCTTGTTCATGTTTATCGGTGAAACTTTTTTCCAGGATGGTTCATTTAATCCAAAATCACTGAGTGCTGACGCCATTCTAAAAGTATCGCTGTTTGGATTAAGTCTGATAGGACTTGGACTTGCATGGAAATGGGAATTAATGGGAGGTATTATTGCATTGGCTGCCTATGCTGGGTTGGTCATCGTCATCAATACGGAACCGGTAGATTTCTATCTGCTTCTTATTTATCCTACTGTTCCAATATTGTTTATTGTGCTTTGGGCAATTAGCAGAAATGCAATTGTAAAGAATAAGTAAATCCCGATTGCATTAAACACATTTTTTTGCAGCTTGTAAATAGGCGCTTAGGGTGAAACTTACCAACATGCCTGCGTGCCTTAGCACTTCAGCGTGCGAAGGCATGTTGTTTAAATTAGATGTTGTTTCATTTATAAATCAGGATATTGTTACAGGTTACGGGTTGCATGTTACAGATTGAGAGTTGTGTGTTCAGAATTCGAGCCATGAAACCTGTAACCTGCAACTTTTTTTTTATTTCCCGATAACAATCAGTTTATTCTCACTTACATTGATAATACTTAGTAACTTTAGTTAGGATTCAGAAAACAACTAAATTTTAATACAATATGTTCAAAGTATTCAAAACAAATCAAACATTAGAATTAGAAGCAGGTGGGAAACTGGAAAAATTGGAAATTGCTTATCACAGTTATGGTGATATGAATAAACCTGTAATTTGGGTTTGCCAGGCATTAACTGGTAATTCGGATGTTTTTGATTGGTGGAATGGATTATTTGGAGAAGGATTCTATTTTAATCCTGAAGAGTACTATGTTATTTGTGCTAATGTTGTAGGTTCCTGTTATGGAACTACGGGGCCTTTAAACCATAATCCTGCAACAGATAAACCTTATTATCATGATTTTCCATTGATTACTGTAAGGGATTTGGTAAATGCACACGAAATGTTGAGAAAGCATCTTAGTATCAGAAAAATTTATACTGCAATCGGTTCTTCATTGGGCGGACAGCAAGTGCTTGAATGGGCAATCTTGAAACCAGATTTGTTTGAATACATCATGCCGATTGAAACAAACGCAAAATATTCTCCATGGGCAATAGCTTTTAACGAGTCACAAAAAATGGCTATTAAAACCGATCAAACTTTTAAAGAAAGCCACGAAAAAGCCGGACTCGAAGGGATGAAAACCGCACGCTCAATTGCTCTAATCAGTTATAGGCATTACGAAGGCTATAATTCTACTCAATTTGAAGAAACCAATCATAAATTTGATGATTTTAAAGCTTCTTCTTATCAAAGATACCAGGGTGAAAAAATTGCTAAGCGCTTTAATGCATTTTCTTATGTTTCGCTTTTAAACACACTCAATTCACACAATGTTGGCAGAAATAAAGAAAGTATAGAAAAGGCATTATCTCAAATAAAGGCTAAAACTCTGGTAATTGGTGTAAGCAGTGATATTTTATTTCCAACAGTTGAACAAAAATATCTGGTTGAGCATATTCCGGGTGCAAAATATGGCGAGATCGATTCTATTTTCGGACATGATGGTTTTCTTGTTGAAGCGGAACAATTAACTGATTTAATTCGTTATTACTATGCAGGAATATAAATATAGTAAATGCAACACTTGGTAAGGTGCGAAGCACTTTATAAGAGATTAGAATAATTTCATTAAATTTGAAAAAATGATTATTCATGAATAGGAAAGAGTTTTTAAATAAGGTTAAGATTGTAATCCATAATATTGATCCTGATGCTAAAATAATACTATTTGGATCACGTGCCAGAGGAGATTCAAAAAAAGATTCTGATTGGGATTTTTTAATCCTTACTACCGAACAGGTAAATGAAATATTTAAAAATAAAATTCGTGATAAATTATTCAATACGGAAATTGAAACAGAAGAAATAATAAGTACAATAATTCGTAATAAGTATATGTGGGAAAACTTAAAAATTACTCCTTTATATAAAAACATACAGAAAGAAGGACTTGAAATATGAATTATTTATTAAAACAAGAATATTAGATATTGATAAGGGGAAGCTATATAACAGATTATTCAATATAAGACAAGAAGGAGATTACACTGATTTTCAGATATATGATGCCACAGATATTGAACCATATATCAATCAGGTTAAATCGTTTATTGAGGATGTAAAAGGCTTATTATAATTCAGAATGAAAAACCAGCCTTCTATCAGGTTAAAAAAAAGTGTAACATTTCAATAATTACTTCGTCATATTAAGAGTGAGAACCAATTTTAATTCTATGAAAGTTTACTTAGGTATTATTTCAATCCTTGTTGTTGTATTTATTCAGTCGAGTAAAAACTACAGGAACAACCCGGAATTTTATAGTTTCCGGTCAACTGATTCTTCCAATATGCCAAAAGAAAATAAAAGCAAAAAGTATACTTTAAATTATTCGGAAATTGATTCAAACATACATCAGGAAATTTCAAATTATATTGAAACTGGAATAGTAAAAATTGAAAGCTTTTTTGAAAAACCCTTTGATCATCAATTTAATGTTCATCTGTTTCCGAATCGGACTGAACTAGACAAACAATGGCAAAGCGACTGGAATATGCCTGAATTTAAATCAGCATGCTGGATGGTTGCCAGTGCAACAGCTACCCGGTTGGATATTTTATCTCCACAAGTATGGAAAGATGAAGCTTGTGAACATAGTTTTGAGAATAAGGCAAAACTCGAAAAACTAATTTATCATGAACTGGTTCATGTTTACCAGGGACAAAACAATCCTAATCCTGATTTTGAAGGAATGGATAAGATAGGTTGGTTTGTAGAAGGATTGGCTGTTTATGCATCCGGCCAGTTGGACAAAGAAAGAATAGATCGTGCAAAAGAAGCTTATGATCTCCAGAAAATTCCAGATAATCTTGAAGATATTTGGAGTGGTAATTACCGTTATGCTTTAGCCGGATCAATAGTTTCATTTATTGATATAAAATATGGTCGGGAAAGAACGATAGAATTAATTAATTGTACTTCGCAAAAACAAATTCTTTCTAAACTGGATATTACAGAAGAAGAACTGCTGTTGACTTGGAAGAAATCATTAGTTGATTTATGAATTTCAAAGATAAAAGCCGACAGAAAATAATATTTGGTTATTTTTAGGAAACCAAATAGATATAATCATGGATACCAATACTATTCTCATAATAGCAGTTGCAGTTGCTATAATTGTTTTATTATTTGTTTTTGTTGTCGTAAGAAGACAGGAAAAACGCCCCCCTAATTATCGTGCATTATTTATATTGGGAATAGTGTTTATTCCTATAAGTATTTCTACAGAAAACTATGCATTTATTGGTGTTGCAGTTATGTTTATGATTATTGGATTAGCCAACAGAAAGAAGTGGGAAAAGCCAAAAAAATGGTCTGAACTTTCTTATACTGAAAGAAGATTGAAAATAACATTAATAATTATTCTTTCTCTGTTTTTAATTTTTGGTATTGTTGTTTTTTTTTTGGTAAATTGAAAATTCAATAAATGAACCCACTACGAAAAGTCGTAAAAACTAAATAAAGCCACAGATTCACAGATTTTTTAAAAATTAAATC
>DAOVJU010000282.1 GCA_030632095.1 Chlorobiota bacterium | reverse complement strand
ATCCATTAAAAGGCCTTAACATTTCAAAAGCATTGGAAGAAATTGAAATGGGAAATTATTATGCCCTGATTATTGGTATTGATGAATATTCCGGTGTGTGGTCCCCGTTAAACAATGCAGTTAACGATGCGAGGGGAATTAAAGAAACGCTTGAACAAAAATATAATTTTGATGACTTTATTACTTTATACAATGAAGAAGCTACTCGTAATAATATAATCAGAAAATTTGAAACGCTCATGGAAAAGGTTGAAGAAAATGATAATGTTTTAATCTACTATTCCGGGCATGGAGAATATAGAGAATCACTAAATAAAGGATACTGGGTCCCTTTTGATTCACAAACAGGTTCAATATCAGAATACATTTCAAATTCAGATATTCAGACTTTCCTGGGAGGAATTAAATCTAAACACACTCTTTTAGTTTCAGATGCTTGTTTTAGCGGAGATCTTTTCCGGGGAAAAACCATTTCTGTTCCATTCGAAAATACCGAAAAATATTATAAAGAAGTTCATAGTAAAATTTCGCGCCAGGCAATTACTTCCGGAGGCATTCAGCCGGTTATAGATGGTGGCAGGGATGGCCATTCGGTATTTACTTACTATTTTCTTAAAGCTCTTGATAATAATGAAGCAAAGTTACTGGATGCAAGCCAGCTTTTTAATGAAATAAAAATACCTGTTATTAATAATTCTGAACAAACACCTGAATTCAGGCCTATAAAAAATACAGGCGATGAAGGAGGGCAATTCATTTTCATTAGAAACTAAAATTGTAACCGTTTACAAAGTTGATGAATAAATTGTTCAATTGTTGTTAGATAACAATAGAGCAATGAAACAATAGAACAATATAGCAATAGAACCATTTTACAATTGTACTTTTCATTTATGCTGTGAATATTTACAAATTTAGTTTCTAATGAAAATAAAATTGTCTTATAAACGGATTTATATATTTTTACTAATAATTCATTTCCCCATTTTTTGTTTATCACAACAAAATAATTTCAGGACTTATACCATTGAAGAAGGATTACCTCAATCAACAATTTTTGATATTAAACAAGATATGCGGGGTTATTTATGGATTGGTACTAATGGAGGCGGTGTTTGTCGTTTTGATGGTTTGAGTTTTATTACTTTTTCAAAAAAGAATGGATTATCCGGAAATATTGTACGATGTATTGAAGAAGACTCTAAAGGCAGGTTATGGATTGGAACAGATCATGGCCTTAACCTTTATGATGGCTATCAGTTTCAATTGATCGGGAAAGATGAAGGTATATCAGATCATTATATCTTAAGTATTTACGAAGACAGCAAGGGAACTATCTGGGCCGGAACTTCAGGCGGTGGATTAAACAAAATATATATTGATGATAAAGATTCAATAAACGTTACAAATTTTACTAAAAAAGATAAACTCATCAGCAATCATGTATTTGATATTGTTGAAGATAATTATAACCGCATCTGGCTGGCCATGTTGGGCGGAATAAATATACTTTCTTTTGAAGACAATGAAGTAAATATTAAAAAGCTGCATCATAAGGTTCATATACCTTCAAACTTCATTTTATGTGCTGAAAAAGATGAAAAAGGTAATTTATGGTTTGGTACAAAAGAAAGTGGAGCATTTATGGTGAACATGTCCGGAGCTGATTCAGGCATGGTTCAAATCATAAACTTCAAATCAGAAATTGAAACTGTTTGGGATATATTAACCGGCCAATCCGGGATCATGTGGTTTGCCACTGATAAAAATGGAATTATACAATTGAATTTAACCAATAGCCTAAAACCAATAATTAAACATTATAGCAACAAACATGGATTGCCTGATAATCAGACACTTGCCTTGTATCAAGATCTTGAAAAAAACATATGGATTGGTACCAATGGCAATGGCCTGGTCAAATTCATGGGCGATCATTTTGCTCATTATACCCTAAAAGATGGGCTTCCTAATAAACAAATATTTGATATAGAACAGGATGTAAATGGCAAATATTGGATTGCTACATATGGTGGCGGATTGGTGAAATTTAACGGTGAAGATGATATTAAATTCCAGGTTTTTTCTAAATCCTCAGGTTTAAATGATAATTATCTGAGTTCCCTTTCTGCAAGCCAGAATGGTGATATTTGGATTGCTTCATCAAACAATGGAATATACAAATATGATGGTAATAAATTCGTGAATTACACTACAAAAAACGGATTAGTAAATAACTCGGTTTACAGCATATTTGTTGATTCACGTGAATCTGTCTGGTGTGGGACACAAGGCGGAATTAGCATGTTTGATGGTGACAAATTTATAAATTTTACTGAATTTGACGGATTAATTCATAATGAGGTGCAAACCATTATTGAAGATAAAGAGGGTAAAATCTGGATAGGGACTATGGGGGGATTGGCCTGTACCGACAGGAATATTATGACAGATTTTGATGAGACCGATGGCCTTAGCGAAAAAAGAATTCAAGCGCTCGCGTGTGACAATAATAATAATATCTGGATTGGAACCTTTGGAAGCGGATTATTCATTCATGAGAAGAATAATTTAGAAAAAGCAGCTGTTAGATTTGTTGCAGATGCTGAATTGCTTAGTTCAAATAACGTTTATTCACTTTTGTTTGCTAACGATAGTGTTTTAATTGTAGGAACCGATAATGGCTTTGACAAATTAGAAATAAATGAAAAACTTGAAATTGAAAAAATAAAGAATTATAGCAAGCTTGAAGGTTTTACAGGTATAGAGAATAATTTAAATGCCATTTATAAGGATAATTTTGGGAAAATCTGGTTTGGAACGGTCAAAGGACTAACAAGATATGACCCCACTAAGGAATATTTAAACCTGTCGCCTCCTAAAACACATATTACACAATTGTATTTGTTTTTTGAGAATATTGACTGGGGGCTTAAAAGCGACAGCCTAAAGCCATGGTTCAGTATCCCAACCGGGTTAAAACTTCCTCATTCAAATAATCATTTAACGTTCAGGTTTTCTGCTATTTCTTTGAAAAATCCTGAAAAAATCAGATATAAATACATACTTGAAGGCCTTGATGAAAAATGGTCGCCTCCGATAACCGAGAACCTGGCAAGTTACCCGGGTTTAATTCCTGGAAAATATACATTTAAAGTAATTGCAGGTAACGAAAACGGGATATGGAATACCGTACCCATACAATTTGGTTTTACCATTAAACCTCCTTTTTGGCAACGCTGGTGGTTCTATTTAAGCTGTATTATATTTATTGTTGTTTCTGTAATTCTTTATATCCGCTACAGGGAAAGAAAACTGCGGCAGCAAAAAATTATTCTTGAACAAAAAGTACAGGAAAGAACTTTAGAAATAAGAAAACAACACAAAAAAATTGAAGAACAAAAGCAAGAACTCGAAATAAAGAATAAAAACATTACCGACAGCATACAATATGCCAAGCGAATTCAACGAGCCGTGTTGCCCCAGAAAAATATTCTGGAAGATCATTTCGCTGAAAATTTCATTCTTTTCCGGCCTAAAGACATTGTAAGTGGCGATTTTTACTGGATGAGCAAAATGAACGGAAAATTAATCGTTTCTGTGGCAGATTGTACCGGTCACGGTGTTCCCGGTGCATTTATGAGTATGCTGGGCCTTAGTTTTTTAAATAAAATTGTAAATGAACAGGGAATAACCCAGCCAAATCTTATTCTAAACCAATTAAGACAAAACGTAATTAATGCATTACAGCAAAAAGGTATATTAAGCGAAAGCAAAGATGGAATGGATATTTCGCTTTGTACAATTGACTTTGAAAATAAAAAATTACATTATGCAGGGGCTAATAATCCGCTCTACCTTATTCGCAAAATAAATGGAGAATATAAATTAATTGAAAAGAAAGCTGATAGAATGCCTGTAGCAATTCACGATACAATGGATGATTTTAAATCTCAGGAAATAGACCTTTTTGAATCAGATTCTATATATATGTTTTCAGATGGTTTTGTTGACCAGTTTGGTGGCCCGGAGGGTAGAAAATTTATGAAGAAACGATTTAAAGAAATGTTATTAAATCATCAGGATAAATCAATGTCAGACCAGCAAAAACAGTTTGAATATATTTTAGATGAATGGACTAATTATAGCATTGAAAATTCAAAACCAAGGGGACAGATTGATGATATATTAGTTTTGGGTATTAAAGTTTAACCGGCAGATCGCTTCGTTCCGCACGATGACGGATTAAATAAACAGATTGCTTCTTCCGCGTCGTTATCGCAATGAACTATAATACAAGAAGACTTTCCAAGTCTTCAAGACTTGGAAAGTCTGTGTGTTAGCAACGCTTCTGCAATAACTAAATCAGTTTGAGTTGTGATTTTAATATTTTCATGGTTCCCTTCAACAAGGTTTAATTTAATACCAAGTTCATCCAGCAAACTGGCATCATCTGTAAAATATTCTTTGAATTCTTGTTTATATGCTTTTTTGATTAAATCTGATTGAAAAACCTGTGGTGTTTGGACAATTTTAAAATTTACGCGGTCTACGCTTTTGCTCGATTTATTTTTTATTTGCCGAATTGACTCAGGTATATCAATTATAGGTATAGCATTGCCTTCTTCTTTTGCAATAGTAAAACAATTTAAGATTGTTGCCAGACTAACAAGTGGCCTTACTCCATCGTGTATGGCAATTATACCATTCTTTTTTATCGCTTCCAGGCCGTTTTTAACAGAATGAAAGCGCGTTTCACCACCATTTACTACAATATGGTTTATTGTGAAATGGAATTTATCACAAAGTGTTTTCCAATAGTCAAAATAGGTTACAGGTAGAGTTATTATAATATTTATCGAATTATCAAAATTGTAAAAAGCTTCAATAGTATGCATCAGTACTGGTTTATACTTCAGGCTTAAGAATTGTTTTGGCACACTTGATTTCATTCTTTTACCCGATCCACCTGCAACGATAATTACATAGGTATTCATCTTTTTTCAGAGTTTGATCAGTGTTTAAAATTAAGTAAATTTATTTCAATTTAAAATCAATAATTATTCTATTAGATGCTGATTACTCCTGATTTTTTAAATGCGGTTTCCGACTACCGGTTTTTACTGGAAAGAAGATATTCATTAAAGAATATTTTAAAAATTGTTGCTGATCGCTATAAGCTTAATAGTATTCAAAGATCGTTTTTATATCGTGGAATTACATCTAAGGATCTTGCTTTAAAAAGAAAAAGTAAACTTATCACTGAAAAGCAAACAACAGGAGCAATTATGCATGTTGATTTATATAATGTACTTTTAACGGTTAATAGTTACTTAAAGGGCAAACCCGTATT
>DAOVJU010000435.1 GCA_030632095.1 Chlorobiota bacterium | reverse complement strand
TTTTATTAATAGTTTTTTTGCTAATAGGTATTTCAAGTATTTGCCCTATTCTATCTAAAAATATAATTGAAAATTTTCTGTCAGGAATGCTGTTAAAAATTCTGATGTTTACTATATCCCTTGTTGGATTTGGGAAAAAAGTAACATTAAAATTTAAGTTTGAATTATCTATGCCGCTAATAATAATATCGTTTGGTTGCTGAAATCCCTGGGTGAGAATTTTAGAATTATCTGAACTTCTGAATGTTGCAACAACAGGTTCTCCGATAGTATATGATAAGCTTATTCCATTGTTTGAAACTTGCTTTCCTGCAGATGCTATAACATAGGGTTCTAATGTCTGTGTTCTGCATATCAGGAAGGAAAATATCATCAAAAAAGAAATAATGATTGTTTTCATTTTTTAATTATTTTACCCATTTATAATATGGTTGTGATAAATCAGTTTTAAAAATTGAAGGTTTACGATAAGTGCTTTTATTTTTACTTATCAGGTATCCTATTGAAATTTCATGAGTTCCTGAGGAAGCTCCTGATATTCCTTCAGTTGAAAATTCGTAAGTATAATTCATGACAAATTTTTCAAAATATGTAGCACCAAAACTTATTCCATAAGAATTACTATTTCGATAGCATAATCCTAACCATACCTGTTCGAAATATTTGATTAGAGCAGCAATCTCAAAGCCTAAAGGATTGTTTAAAGTTTTCTCTGCAATAAAATAAGGTTCAATTTGCCAATCCTTATCAATTTTATATGTATATGAACTATGAAACTTAAAATGTCTCTTTAGTGTAAAAAGAACATTATCATTTTCAACTTCGTTTTTTATTTCATTTTCTAATAATCGTGGTATAACTATTCCAATATTAAGTTCTTGATATGTATAAACTATTCCAAGGCTTGAATTAAAAGTTGTTCCTGTCATTAATTGATTTTGTTGAACAACAGGGTCAATTATTCCTTCTGTACTACTATTAGATAATTCTATATGATTCTCAAAAAGTTCGGCAGCAAGTCCAAAACTTAATTGTTGTGTTTCATTAAGAGGTAAATGATAAGCATAATTAACAGAAGCAGAATAACTTCTGAATATTCCAATTTTATCAGCTATAATACTTGCTCCGAAACAAGCATTTTTTGCAAAAGGACCATTAATATTTATTATTTTGCTTTCAGGTGCACCACTAATACCAAGCCAATTTTGCCTGTATGTAATGAAAGTTTCAAAATTGTTATTATATCCTGCATAAGCCGGGGAAAGTGAATATTTGTTAATTAAATATTGGTTGAAAATTGGTATTTGTTGTGCGATTAAAATGCCCGAAAAGTAAAAACTCAGTATGAATAAGAAGTAAGTTTTTTTCATAGGATTGATTTTATAATTATTTAAAACCGCTCTCTAAAACAACTGTCAGAGTTTTTAACTAATGACAGGGTTGTGTTAAAACTTTCAATACAAAATATTTATATGCCCATTAAATTTTTTAATTTCTGTATTAATAATATAAAAATATGTTCCTGCGTCAAGTTTATTGCCATTAATTGTACCATCCCAATCGTTTTGGTAATTCATGCTCGAATAAACTTGTTTTCCCCATCTGCTATAAATAACTAATTCACACTTTTGATAAGCTTCAATATCTTTAATAATTAAATAATCATTTATTTCATCTCCATTTGGGGTAATAATATCATTTACAACATTAATTCCGGGAATATCATTTACAATAATATTTACAGATATTGAACTTGTGCATCCATCAATTTCTGCTTCTACTAAATAATTTCCGGTCTGGTTAACAATAATGCTATTGCTTGTTTCAGCTGTTGACCATAAAAGATTATCGTAATTTCCCTGAACCGTAATAGATATGTCATTGCCTTCGAAAAAAACTATTGTATCTCCTTCATATTCAAAATCTCCTTCATATTCAAGACTTATTTCAGGAATTGCATTTACAACAGCTTCATGTTCAACAGTATCCCTGCAATTATTTTGAGAAATAACAATTAATGTGACAGTAAAATTATCACTTGTATTATATTTATGTTTTGGATTTCCTGAATTTATTATCATTTCACCATCTCCAAAATTCCAATTATATATACAAATACTATCATTGTTTATTGATGAGCTATTAATAAATAGACTTGAATCTCCTAAGCAAGTTGCTTCAACAATAAAATCGGCAATAGGTTGATTAAATACTGATATATTTTTTGTTGTAGAATCCGTGCATCCATTATCTGAAACTAACACTAATTCAGCTATATAATCAGACGCTGTTTCATAGATATATGATACGTTTCCGATTGTATTGTCATCTATAATTCCATCATTATTAAAATCCCAATTATAATTGGTTATTGTGCCACTTGAAATCGATGAATAATCTTCAAAAAAAGCAGGTGAACCTTCGCAGCTATTTTCTTCAATAAATAATACATTTGGTAATGGATGAACAGGAACTGGTTTTGTTGTATAATAATTATCAACATTGGTTGATATTTGAAGACTAACTAAATTATTATCAGATGCTGGAACAAAAAAAACTATTTTTTCTGTTGCATCGTCAAATAAGCCATCATCATCAAGGTCCCATGCAAATCCTGTTATTAGTGAATCAGGAATACTTGATATAGCTGTTAAAGTTGTCAGTTCGCCTAAACATGTTGTATCAGTTAAATAGTCGGCTTCCTGAGCAATAATATTTATTGTACTTATACACAAAATTATGAATAACATTTTTTTCATTTTCAATTCTGTTATTAATTGATAAACTAAATAAATGCTTGTTATTTTAGTTTTTACCTATTTACAATAAATCCCGAAATCATTCAGGACAATTTGCTATACTCTTGAAATTATTTTAAATGTCTATCGGGTTTATTCAATATAGGCAATTAAATTCATTTTTTCTTTAATAGCAATTTTAACTTTAAGTGCTTAATAAATGTAGTATTATGTTTATTTAAAGTTTAATAATTATTTTAAAAGTATGCAGAATTAAAATATGTAATTTACAAATTTAAGCGTTGAAAGTCAAATAAAATTGAAGCTTAATTCAGGTTTAAAAAGTCATTCATAATGATTAATCAAAGATGAAACTTTAAACTTTAAACTTTCAATTATATTCTAAACCCAACTATTGTAATATCATCTATTTGTTCTTCATCGTCCATCCAGTTTGTTAAGGTTTTATTAAGAATTGTTTTTTGTTCAGGCATTGGTTTTTTGTGTATTTCTCTTAATAAATCCTTAAATTGCTTACTCGTGTACCTTTTATTCTCTTTACCTCCAAACTGGTCAATAAATCCATCTGAAAACATGTAATAACAATCATTTTTATGGATTTTCATGGTATGGTTTGTAAAGCTTTTCTTTTCTGCCAGATAGATGCCTATCGGCATTTTATCTGCTTTAACAATAATAAGCTCGTTATTACGAATAATATATAGCGGATTCCTGGCGCCGGCAAACTGCATTTTCATGTTTTCGAAATCTATTACACATAAAGCCATATCAATACCATCTTCGGCTTCGCCTTCTTTACCTGATTGCCTGAGCGCGGCTTTTATCTGGTTCCTGAGTTCATTCAGTGCCTGGCTGGCTGTTGTTATTTCTTTATACCTTACAATATCGTTTAACAATGCAATGCCAAGCATGCTCATAAATGCTCCGGGAACACCATGCCCTGTACAATCGGCCACTGTAATAATTAAATAATTATCTATTTTTTTTATCCAGTAGAAATCACCACTAACTATATCGCGTGGTTTAAACATGATAAAGCACTGAGACAGGTTACGGGTCACCAGGTCATCGGGTGGGAGTACTGCCGATTGTATCCGTTTTGCATAAATAATACTATCGGTAATTTC
>DAOVJU010000036.1 GCA_030632095.1 Chlorobiota bacterium | reverse complement strand
TTATAAGTTTTTTAGTGGAACCCGACAATAGGTTTTATTCAAATTTTTGGTTGACCACCATTTTAATTGATCCATTAAAAACAAATGGCAAAACTAGTGAACAATTAAGATTACTGCTTGAAAAAGAAAATATAGAATCACGCCCATTATGGAAACCAATGCATCTTCAACCAGTTTTTAATAACTGTTTAAGTTTTATTAATGGTGTATCAGAAAATCTTTTTAATAATGGTCTCTGCCTGCCATCCGGATCAAATATGTCTGAAAATGATTTGAATTATGTTGTTGAAATAATCAAAGATTTTTTCAAGTAGAAATACTTAGAATTAATACAAATGTTTTCTAATGCAGGAAAAAAGTACTTCTCTTAAATTACGAGAAAATTATTATCTAGTCATTCTGATTTTAAATCTGTTTCTATTTCTAAGCAGGGGATTTTCACAAAAAATAATTTGGATTTTTGCAGCTGCCTTTTCTTTAACCTTTGCTTTTTTATTAATAAAGCATTTTAAGGATATCTTTAATCGAAAATTTATTTTTGAGCTTAAACCATTTTCTTCTTTTTTTTTAATTGGCCTGATTTATATTTTATCACTTATTTTTTCAGATTATAGATTATTGGGTTCATTTAAAGAGGCATTAAATTTTATAGTACTTAGTGGTTTTATTATTTTATTAATAATTAGTATAAAAGATTTTAGGGAATGGGATTTATTCAGGAATTGTTTTAATTTTTTTTATGTTTTACTCTATATCATAATTGGAGTAATAAGCATTATTATTTCTATTAAAACTTTTTCTTCTACGAATGATATTTCATTTGAAAATATTAATATTTCACTTTTTAGTGATTATAACTTTTTTGCTTTAAATATTCTTATTGCTTTTTTGCTAATTATAGTATTAATTAAAAATGCAAAGTCAAAGTATATAATATCAATTTATAATCTTGCACTAATTCTATTTTTTTATATAGTTTTAAATACAAATTCACGTCGGGCAATTATTTTCCTGTTTGCTATAAATCTGGTTCTTTTTGTTTATACAATTTATAAAAAGAATCTATTAAATTATTCTCTTTACTATTCTTTTTTTATACTTGTTTTTCTCTTGATTAGTTCTATATTTCTATTAACATCAGGTAAATCAAGAAGTTATTTTTATGACAAAGTTTTTCATGATGGTGACAAAACCAAAAATGTCACTTCATTAACTATTTACAGGTACTCAACAATTTTAGGCTTACAAAATAAATATAAGGATATAAAGTCATTTTTATGGGAAAATAAAGCAACATCATCTATTAAAATAGCTGATAAATTCCTTTATAAGAAATTTATAAAACAAGCAAATATAGATTTTAAAAACCAACAATTTAATTTAGCACTTAATAATTTCAACTTAGCGAAACAATTTAATAGTTCAACTAAAGCATTTTACAATGATTTGCCTACAGAATTAGTAAGTACTCCTGATTCAATATTTGAATTGATTCCTTTTATGTATGATATTAATTATAATTATCATAATTTATTTTACCCTATTAATGACAAGTATTTATTGCTTATTGATACATTGAATATTAAACTTAATGATACATTATTTAATTTTCTCTTGTTTACTTGTGACTTATTAAATCATGGTTCTGGCTACAGTGAGTTCCCTGGATTATTTGGTAGCAATTATAAGATGGAGTTTATTATTAAAAAGCCCGAATATTCAAAATTTGATTTTAGTTTGAAAAATGCAGATTTTAATCCGAAAAATCTTGTTTATAGTTATGATAGCATAATTCTGAAGGATGAGTATATAAGTTATATTGTTGATATTCATGTTATTAACAATAATTCACCATTAATTAAATTTAATTACAATTTTAGTAATATTAATAAAAACGATACTATTTTAATATCGGATGTCAATTATTATCAAATTCATTCCGGTAATATAAGGCTTAATTCTTTTTTTTCTAACAAGGGAAATTATAATCAAATAGAAAATTATTATCATCGTGTATTAAAACGTGATCATTGGCTTAATAAATTTATACCAAATTGGAAAAAGAAGCTTGGTAAAGAACAGTTTGTACCGCTTAATGATTCAGTTTTATATAAAGTATTAAAGTTTAAAGAACTTCAGGATTCTATATACAAATTTCATAAATACGTTTATACACGAGTCATAAATAAAAACAATATCAGTAATTGCGATTTTATTGTAACAAAAGATAATCCATTTCCCAGGGGAAGTATTTTGATACCTGTTTTGGTATCAGGAAAATATAGAATTATTCTTAAGTATAAAACAACCGGAAATAGAAGATTGAATTACTATGTAAAGAGATATCCGGAAGTACTTGATTATAAGTTCCGGTATCAAATAGTAGAACAGAAAGAAGAATTATTAAATAACGGATGGAGAAAGCTATTATTTAAATATGAAATTATTGAAAATACATCCGTACAGGCATTTTTTGTTTTTGGTATAAAACAAGCTTATGTTAACGATACTATTTTCTTAAAAGATTTCTCCATAGAATGCCTGAATAGCTCAAAATTAGATTTTATTCCTACTATATTTCAATTTGAAGAGATAAATAGATTATTAAAACTGTATGAGAAAAAAAAGGAAAAAGATAAATATGCTGAGTTATTAAAGAAAAAAGAAAAGCTATATAATTTTACATATAATGAAAAAGACACTATTTCCACTAATAAAATGATTGAAAGCAGGTTAAGCCGATGGAATTTTGCTGTAGAATATTTTAGGGAGTATTCACTAATACAAAAATTTTTTGGTAAAGGATTTGAATATAATGAAATATATAGTTGGAAATATTCAAATAAAGGAAAGCGAATTACTGAGTTTGGTTACCCCCACAACCCAATAATCTCAACATTCCTGTATTCTGGAATTGCAGGTGGCCTGATTTACATTTGGTTTTTAATATTAGTTTTTTATAATTATTGGAAATATAGAAAATATCACATGGAATTTTTTCTTATATATCTTATTATTTTCTTTTTTGTCTTCTTTAGTGATAATAGTCATTTTAATACACCAATTTTTGGAGTATTTAGTTTATTTCCATTCTTTACAAAGTACTTGGTAGAGAAAGAACAGTTAAATCAAGTAATATAAAAATAGAAATTTCCAATAAAATGTAAAATTTCCTGTAATAATGTTTGAGAGAAATTATTTTTGTCATGCATAATAATTTATTGAAAGAATGTCTGTAAACAGGTATAAGGAAAAAGAAAGAATATCAAAAGCCCTAATATCAAAATTCTGTTCAACAGTTTTTTCTAAAGTATAGCAGTAATAAAATATAACGGCAGGAAAACAATTTTCTGGTCAGGTTGCTCTCTATATCTTGATTCTGAAAAAACATAAGCCTTTAGTACATTTGGAAATTCTTCCAATAAGTCAAAAGCTTTTTTTATAGTTGGATTTGTGAAACCATCACTTAAGTAATTCTAACTAACTCGGCAATAATTCTTTTTATATCAAAATTTTGCTTGAAAACACCATGCCAGTCCGGATTTTTTCCCAAATTATATAAAGTCTAATAAGTAATCATACAGTTATCAGTTTTGTCACCATGATTATCAGGGAGTTGCAAAAGTATCTCGTTTTCTATGTATATAGATTCTATATAATTTCACAGAGGTTTCCATTAAAGAAATTATTTCCGAATAGTCTGATAGAAGAGGGTTTTCCAACTTGTCTTGCTCCTCTTACAATTAGTGGTTTTCTGTTTACTATCGCTTTCCATTCTAATAGTTTCGATGCAATAATACATTACGTATATTTTAGATTTAATTATACAAGGTAAAAATGAATAATGAAATTTTAAAATACAAGGTAGTAATGAAATTATGTTTTTAAACAAAGGATAGGCAATTTCGGAATTCAATTCCGAAATTGTGTGTTTATATAAAGACTTACCTTTCATGCAGGTTTACACATAATTACATGGCAGTTAAAAATGACTAATTTTGTATTCTTTTGTAAAATGATTCTTTAATTTACTAAATTCGCTATAAATCAAATTAAATCACGAGCTGATAAAGTATAAAAACAGGAACAAAACACCATATAACAAAAACAGGTGATTCTGCACTTTAACATTTCACTCCTTACTCTTAACACAAGACTCATGCCCTCTAAAAGTATAACATCTAAAAATCTAATATCTAACATATGACTATCCACAAAAAAAATATCCACCCTGTTTTTGATAGAATCTTGGAAAGAAAAGACAAAGAACTTTTAATGAAGCAACATGCAAAAGTTATCTGGTTAACAGGACTTTCCGGTTCTGGTAAGACAACACTGGCTATGGGGATTGAAAGGGAATTGCAGAGTTTGGGATTTTTAACTAAGCTGCTTGATGGCGATAATGTAAGAACAGGTATAAGTAATAACCTCGGTTTTTCTCCGGAAGAACGAAAAGAAAATATCAGAAGGATAGCAGAAGTTTCTAAACTTTTTTTGAATTGCGGTATAATAACTATTAATTGCTTTATAAGTCCTACAATTAATATTAGAAAACAAGCCCTTGATATTATTGGTAAAGAAGATTTTTTGGAAATATATGTGAACGCACCTGTTGAAGTTTGTGAGCAAAGAGATGTAAAAGGATTATATCAAAAAGCAAAACGAGGAGAAATCAAGAATTTTACCGGTGTGAGTGCTCCGTTTGAATCTCCATTAGATCCTTTTTTGGAAATTCAAACATACAGGCTTTCTGTGGAAGAGTCAGTCCAAAAAGTAATGAAGAAGATTTTACCGATTATTGAATATAAATTTGATAACTATTATTAATGCTAATAAATCAATGCACTGGTTTTTTCCCTTTGTGTGTTTGATTGTGTGTTAGCAAAGGGGGAGTATGAAAACTGGTGTGATGGGAAGGGAGATGTTTTTAATACATAAAGAAATAAATTTGATAACAACTATACATTTTGCATATTAACAATTTGATATATCAATTAATCACAACTCACAAATCACTTAAAAAATGTTAGAATTTGATGCATTCATAGTAATTGTTGTTTTAGTTTTTATTATAATTTCCCTCTATAAAGATATTATTGGGCCTGCATTCACTTTTATAATTGCCATTACTGTATTAGGAGTATTTCAAATTTTAACGCCTTCAGAGATTCTTCATGGATTTGCTAACGAACAGGTAGCTGTAATATTAATGCTTTTATTGGTTGGTGATCTGTTCACGAAGACAGAAATTATTGAAAGTATTTTTGACCGTATTTTTAAAAAGGCAAAAAGCCCAAGGGGTTTCCTTGTACGAATGATGATCTGGGTTGGCTCTTTTTCGGCATTCTTAAATAATACTCCTTTGGTAGCTATGATGATACCTTATGTGCATACCTGGTCAAAAAAGAATAACATTTCAGCATCAAAATTTTTGATACCATTATCTTATGCAGCAATTTTGGGCGGAATGGTTACATTGATAGGAACTTCAACAAATTTGATTGTAAGTGGATTTGTAATTGAACAAAACATAATTGAAGATCTTAAACCATTAAATATTTTTGATTTTGCCTGGGTGGGTTTACCAATGTTTATTGTTGGATTCATATATTTAGTTTTTATTGGTTATAGAATACTTCCTGAAGGAAAAGATATATTGTCAAAATTCAAAGAAAATTCAAGGGAATATATTGTTGAAGCGGAAGTGAGGAGTAATTCAGGTTTAATAGGAAAAACCATTACTGAGGCTGGATTAAGAAACTTAAAAGGACTTTATCTATATGAAATAATACGAAAAGATAAACGGATAAAAGCTGTTACGCATAATGAGCTTATTAGAGAGGATGATCATTTATTTTTTGCCGGAGATACTGAAAATATTGCCGAAATGCTCAATTTAAATTCAGGCTTAACCTTACCTTTAGTTGGTATGCTGGCAAAAAAGAAGCATACTGAAGTAGTTGAAGTTGTTGTTTCTCATAATTCCTCACTAATTACTAAAACTGTAAAAGAAGCAAACTTTAGAGGAAAATATGATGCAGCAATTATAGCTATCCACAGAAATGGTGAAAGGGTAAAAGGTAAGTTGGGATCTATTGAACTTAAAGCAGGGGATGTTTTATTAATATTAGCAGGCGATGATCTGTCAGAAAGAGCCCAGGATAGCCAGGATTTTTACTTTATTTCAAAAGTAAAAGAATTTAACAGGTTAGATCGGTTAAAATCCACTGTTTTAGTAGGTGGATTAATATTAGCAGTTATTCTAAAAGCCTTAGGCCTGGTTTCATTATTTATGATAGTACTTTGTTTATTATTGTTATTGACTGCTTTAAAGATTGCTTCTGCAAAAGATATTTATAAAAATTTTGATTATAATCTTGCTATTATAATTGCTATGGCTTTGGCGCTCGGAACTGCAATGACAAAATCAGGTGTTGCAGAGATGGCTGCTGAAACAGTAATCTCTGCTTTTAAACCCTTCGGAAATATTAGTCTTTTATTTGGAATATATATATTAACTTCTCTTCTGGCCTCATTTGTTACTAATAAAGCTGCTGTTGCAATAGTCTTTCCTATTTCACTAACTATGGCTTCTACTTTAGGGTTGAATCCTATGCCTTTTATTTTAATTGTTGCTTATGCTGCCGCTGCAAATTTTATGATTCCCATTGGTTACCAGACTAATCTGATGGTTTACGGGCCAGGAGGTTATACCTTGAAAGATTTTATTAAAATAGGCTTTCCGCTTACCTTTATTTACATGATAGGAACGGTTTTGATATTGAATTTGGTGTTTTTGTAATTATTATAATATTCACTCAACAGTGAAACACAAGTATTTATTAATAGTATCTTTTTAAAATTTCAGCGAATTGGGTTTTATGAATAGTAAATCATTGAAGGGTGTTAACACTTTAATAATCTTCCCAATGTGTCCCGATGCAGAAAAAAGGAGATAACCTTTTATGCTTTACCTACTCACCTTAATTTACTGTTCACTCTTCACTGTTTTATAGGTAAAAATGAATTTAACTACCTGAACCAAGTAAATTGCTAATATTCCAAACACAAAAGCATATATTGCATATAATATAATACCTCTTAATCTTGGTGAAATTGGCTGATAATTTGGGGCTAAGCCATCAACTAATTCAAAATTATCTTCCAGAAGTAATAATTCACGTTCCTTAACAATTTTTTCTCTAATTAAAACATCTGCTTTATCAAATGGATCCAGTGGTTTAAGTTCCATTCTATCTTCCTGGCTTAATATGATTCCTCCTCCCGCCAATCCGGTTTCTTTTAAAGAATATCTATTGTTTTCAGGTTCATTCATGGTTTGAATATTCTTTATCACAGCATTTTTAAGAGAATCATACGAAACTAATTGCCCGTTTATAGCATCTATTGAATTTTGAAGTATCCTCTTTTTTATTTCAAGTTTTCTATTTACATATTTATTTTCTTTCAGATAGTTAAGTAAGGCATCCTCAGTATAAGGTAAAATAGAATTATAATAAACATCAACTGTAACTTTAAAATAAGGCCGGTTTATTTCTCCAATTGTAGAGTCATCTAATTCTTCCAGATATCTTGATAAATAGTCCTGGTATTCAATATTGCATATATTTTGAGTAATTACTGTATCCAGATTTAATTTGTTCGCTAAACCAATATAACTTTTGTTTTCTGCTAAATTTTGCAAACCTGCAATTAAATTGGCATAATAAGTATTGTCAAAATCACCGGAAGCTAAAGTCATGGTTGAGCGGTATACTTTGGGCGCTTTAATATATGTTATTATACCATAAATAAAACCTATCAAGGCAATACCAATAATAAAATACCTGAATTTCATTATCATATCAAACTGCGCTATAAAAAACCCCCATGTTGATCTAACTGCTTTTTTTGTTTGATCAAACTCCGGTGCATTAATATCGATATTTACTTTTTTTGTGGCATTTGTCTCTTTTTCTTCAGATTTCTTTTTCTTTTTAAGAAACCCCGGAACTAACCTGCTAAGATCTATCTCATCAGATTCTTCTTTTTGTCTTTGCTTTTCTTTAGCAATGTATTCCGACTGTTGAAGCAGCAAAGCTTGTTGTTTTAGTAATAAATCGTGTAAAGAAAGGTTTTCTTTTTCTGTATTGTTTTCTTTTTTGTCCATTATTCTTGATTTTAATTCGCTGTCAAAAATAGAAAATTTATTTATTTGTTAAGTCATTTTTTAATAGTAATCTTGTTAGAATGATTAATATCATGATCAAAAGTATGTTTGTAATAAAACAATGAGTATAATAAAAACAAAGAAGATATTAGGCGGAGCTATTGGTAATTGTGTACATATTGCCGGTATTTATGAATTTCTAAGAATTTCAGAACATTACGGAATGCAAACTAAGTTTTTAGGCGCTTCTGTTGATATTGAAGAATTTGCTGTCCGGATTAGTGATTATGATCCTGATATAGTCTGCATTAGCTATCGCTTAACAGCAGATAACCTGAACAAAATATTAAATGTTTTTTTTAAAATTCTAACTGATAAAAAATTACTTAATAATAGAGAATTTTATTTTGGGGGAACACCTGATTGTGTTAAAGTGGCAAAACAGTTTAAATATTTTTCTCATTTCTTTATTGGAGAAGAGGATCATAAGACAATAGCAAATTTATTAGAACCTCAAAAAAGATTAGATCAAAATGAAGATGTTAAGGTTTTACAATCAAGATCTTCAGGGCATAATTTAAATATTCCAGAAATTCATAAGGATACGTACATTATGCCAATGATCAGGCATCATTTTGGATTATCTGATCTGAAAAACACAATTGATGGCATTAAGCAAATTGCAGAAGCTGAAGTACTTGATGTGATTTCAGTAGCTACTGATCAAAATGCTCAGGAATTCTTTTTTGAACCGGAAAAAATGGATAATTCATTAGAGGGATCAGGTGGTGTACCGGTTAGAAATGAAAACGATTTAAAGGAACTATTTAATGCCACTCAACGCGGGAATTTTCCCCGTTTACGAATATATTCAGGAACTAATAAATTACTTAAATGGGCTGAGTTAAGCACCAGAACAATTAATAATGCATGGGGAACAATACCCTTGTTTTGGTATAGTGAACTTGATGGCAGGTCAAAACGATCACTGGAAACCGCTATCAGGGAAAATATGGAAGCTATAAAATGGTATGCCGATCGGGATATCCCTGTTGAAATTAATGATCCGCATCACTGGAGTTTAAGGGAATCTGCAGATGTAACTGCAGTTGTTGATGCTTATATATCAGCATACAATGCTAAAAAACTTGGAGTTAAAAAGTATATTGCTCAATTAATGTTGAATACTCCTCGTTTAACTTCTGTAAAAATGGATATTGCTAAAATGCTGGCAAAAATTGAATTAATAAATGAACTGGTTGATGATAATTTTGATGTTTGGAAGCAAGTAAGGGCAGGCTTAGCCCATTTTTCAATTGATATGGATATAGCAAAAGGACAACTGGCTGCTTCTACATTAGTGGCTTTATCATTGGATCCTCAAATTATTCATGTGGTTAGTTTTTCAGAAGCTCATCATGCTGCAAAACCTGAGGATGTTATTGAAAGTTGCAAAATAGTAAAAGGTGTCTTGCGTAATTCATGGCGTGGGTTTCCTGATTTAACAATTGATCCTGATGTTAAGAAAAGAAAAAATTACCTGGTAAAAGAAGCGAAAAAGGCAATTCAAATCATGAAAAAATCCTTTATTCATGTAAGTAGTGACCCTTTATCTGATCCTTTTTGTCTGGCAAAAATGGTGAATTTAGGAATGCTGGATGCACCACAATTAAAAGGAAACCCTGCAGCACTGGGGAAAGTGAAAACCATGCCGGTTGATGGAGGGTATGATATAGTTGATGTAAACGGAAATGTGCTCAGCCTGGCAGACTATATTAATAAATCATTGATCTCAAACAGGGCAAAAGAAATTGATAATGAATGATAATATAGCTATAATAGGAGCAGGTAATAGCGGGCTGACAATGGCTGCTTATTTATCTTTAAATGGTCATAAAGTCAGGCTTTGGAACAGGTCTGAAAATACAATTGAGAGTTTACAAAAAACAAGGATTATTAAATACAGTGGAATTATTAATGGTGAGGTAAAGATAAATTTAGTAAGTAATGATATAAAAAAAGTTATTTCAAATGCTAAGTGGATTTTTATTACCACACCGGCTGATTCACATTACGAAATAGCTCATTTATTAGCTCCAATAATTGAAGATAAAAGCATAATTGTTCTTAGTCCGGGAAGGACCTTTGGTATTTTAGAAATTGAAAGCATTTTGAAAGAACATAATAAAAATAATATTGTTGCCGAGACACAAACTATAATATTTACCTGCAGAAAAGAATCAAGCAATACAGTAAACTTACTGGAAATAAAGAATAATGTTTTACTTGCTACCTTAAGAATTGAAGATACTAAAAAAGTACTTAATGAATTACCGGTATGCATCAGGGCCAATTTTTTACCCGCGAACTCATTTTTTGAAACATCTTTAGGAAATGTGGGTATGATATTACATGTGGCTCCTTTACTTTTAAATACCGGATGGGTAGAAAATGAAGAAACTGAATTTAAATATTATTACAATGGTATAACTCCAACTATTGCTCATTTTTTGGAAAAGCTTGATAATGAAAGATTAGAAGTTGCAAAAAAATTAAATATAAAAGTTTATTCCTTAATAGAATGGTTTGATAATACGTATAACGTGAAGGCAAAAACAATATATGATTGTATAAATCAGGTTAATTCATACAGAATAATTGATGCTCCAAAAACCCTGAACCACAGATATGTTTACGAAGATATTTCTACAGGCCTTGTCCCATTGGCAAGTCTTGGAACAAAACTTGGCCTGGATATGAAACTATCGAATCTAATAATAGATCTGGCTACAGAACTTTTGGATTATGATTTCAGGAAAAACGGCCGGGATATCAGTAAATATGACTTAACAAAATATCTGAATATTTAGGAATTAATAATATCTGTAATACTTTTGCACTCCTGTTATTATATGTTTGAATATCATATAAAGCTTAATAAGTAACAATGCAATTATCAGTTTTGTTACTCTAATTATCAGGGGGTTACAAAAGTATCTCCATCGGCCGCCAAAGGCTTGCCGACGGCGCAGCGTTTTTAATATATATAGATTCTATATTAAAATGAATTTTAATAAATTACTGGGAAAGTACGATTTAATTCCTGTTATTCTTGGGGGAGGAATTAATGGATTAGGGCTTGCAAGAAGTTTTGGTAAAGTAAAAATCAAGTCAATTATTGTTGATCATTATAATTCATTTTCGTTTTATTCAAAATTTGCAAAGGGTTATTTAGTAACAAATCCAATATATAAACCGGATGATTTTATCCGGGACCTGATAGAATTAGGTAAGAAAATAAAAGGAAAGGGATTTATTTTAGCAACAAACGATGAATGGTTAATTCCAATTAGTAAGAATCAAAAGGAACTTGAAAAATACTTTTATTTTCCTATGTCAAACTGGGAAGTAATTGATAAATGTTCAGACAAAAAGAAACTGTATGAATTTGCAATTGAAAACAATATTCCGCATCCCAAAACTATTTTTCTTGATAAATTAGCTGAATACAAAGATAAAATAGACCAAATTAGTTTTCCATGTATATTAAAGCCTGCTATCCCGGTTGGTTTTATGGAAAAGATGAATTCCAATAAAAAAGTAATACGTATCGAAAACAATGAACAGTTGGAAATTTGGACTCAAAGAATTAACGAAGCTTCCTTACAAAATTTTCCTTATATAATCCAGGAATATATTGATAGTGGTGTGGAAAACCTATATACAATTACTACATATTCAAATAAAACTGCTGAAATAATAGCATATTCAACCGGGCATAAAATCAGGCAAAGGCCACCTGATGCCGGTACAATAATATCGGGAAGAGTAGTCCATGAACCTGATTTATATAAACATGCATCTAAACTCATTAAAAAAATAGGTTTTTATGGTATAGCAAACACTGAATTTAAAAAAGATTTAAGAGACGGCCGGTATAAGCTTATCGAGATAAATCCAAGGCCAGGTAAGTGGAATTACTCTGTAACTGCAAGTGGAATAAATTTACCATATCTTGCATATCGTGAGGCTAAAGGTGAAAATCTTAATTTTATTGAACCCATGAAAAATGAATTTGTATGGCTGGTTTTATTTGAGGATATATTTTTTTCATTAATTGGTTTTAAGAGAAAAGGTAATAGTCAATATTCATTAACATATAAACAGTGGCGTAAATCAATAAAAGGAAAAAAGGTTTTTGCAGTACTGTCAATAAAAGATTTTATGCCTGGTATCATGTATTTTATATCACTGATCTCAATGTTTAGGAAAAGAGGTTTATCAAACCGGTAGTATAGTGACAAATTCAATAAAAAATAAAACCATTTCTGCATTTAAATGGGTTTCAGCTATGCAGGCGTATATGTTTGCAGGAAGATTTATCATTAATTTAATTCTTGCTAAGCTTTTACTTCCGGAAGATTTTGGACTTGTAGCCATTGTTACCATACTTATTGAAATTTTAGTAGCTATAGCAGATTTGGGCTTTAATGCAGCATTAAT
>DAOVJU010000494.1 GCA_030632095.1 Chlorobiota bacterium | reverse complement strand
TCAAAATGAAGGATTGAAAGCCGATCCTTCAAATCACTTACTGATGCATGCTATGGCACCAAATGTTTCAGGTGTTATTGGTTCAGCAGTTGCTGCAGGTATTTTGCTGAGTTTTTTGATGTAGGGAGAAGTTGGAAGTTGGAAGTCGGAAGTCAGAAGATAGAAGACACATAGTCAAAAGTGTAATGCCTAAAGCACAAATCAATAGCTCAAACAATTTAATGCTTACATGGCTAATCTTTTCAATTTATTCCAAGACTATCGGAAAATCATGGCCGCTTGAAAAAGTTGTTGGGTATTGTTTGTGGCCGATAAACTTTTTTGAGATTTCAGGAACCTGGTCGTCAAGGTAAGATTTAAGTTCATAAATGGTTATTTTACCATCTTTTGGAGCTCCGTCTGCGTTGCCTGCAAGAGCTTCCAGCAAAACGTAGGTAAAAACTCCATGGCCAATGCTGCTAACTTCTGCTGCTAGCTGTTCACTTCCGGCTGAAGCCAATACATGAACACCGGAACTTCTTGACATTTGAGCCAATGCTTTTTCTTCTGATGCTCCTCTTTGTGCAAGGATTTGTGTAGACGAACCGGAATGGCAAGCATCCAGTATAACCATTTGTTTTAAGGCTTTGATATTTTTGAATTTCTCCTGCAAATTTCCTGCATAAATGGCTCCTTTTTTAAGTTTTTCAGGCTGATATAAACTCACATTATCGGTTGGAATGAAATAGAAATTATTGTCTACAACGCTTCCATGTCCGGCATAATAAAAAATAAATACATCTTCTTTTGTTACTTTTGCTGACAAATCATTTAAAAGTTCTTCAATATTTGTTTTAGTAGCTTTATTATCATACAATTCATATACTTCAATGTTTTTGAACAGTTTCTGCCCGTGAGTTTCTATAATTTTAGTAAAGGATTCAGCATCTGCTTTTGCATAATTTAAATTAAGCCGGTCATTTTCATATTTATTAATTCCAATAGCAACCAGGTAACAATTAGCAGTTTTGGCTTCTCCTTTATAATAGATTGAAATTGTTGCTGGTTTTGATTCTACCTTTCCATTATTAATGGCAGAAACTGTTACTGTATTATCACCTGGTATTAAGGATAAATTGATAGTTTTCATATAATTCTGTCCGGCTTTTTTCATTCGCTGAACATCGGAAGCATCAACAGGGATCCTTTTTCCGTTTTGCAGCAGTTTTATTTCATTTATTCCGTCGCCGGTATTAATAAAGTTGGCTAAAAGATAGATGTCTTTTTTGTCAAATTCTTCATTATTTTCGGGTGATATTATTTCTACTTTAGGAGGAGGTGAATCGTTTATTTTATCTATAATGTTAATGTTCTGATTTAATTCACCTCTGTTATTGATAACCTGATTGTATAAACCCGGTTTAAAGAAATCATTAAAAAACTGATCGATATTGTAAATTTCCGTTCCTTTTACAAAAAAGATTGATTTTTTTGCACCTTCAGATGCATCAAAATAGCCTTCCGGTGTTTTTGCCATCCAGTCATCATCACCAATAAAAATGTGTGTGATTATTTCCTTTCCTGTAGATAAATCCCAGGTTTTTATTGTTCCATCTCTGCTTCCTGTAATTAGGAATTTATTATCCGGTGTTATATTCACAGCTCCAACTGCTCCTCCATGGCCAACAAAAGATTGTATAACATCTCCGGTTTTAATTTCGGTATATTTGGCCATGTTATCTTCTCCACCGGAAATAATATACTTTCCGGTAGGATCAAATTTAGCATCATAAACACCACCTTCATGTAGTGAGAATTTTTTAATCTGTAAACCTGATGCAATATCCCATAATTTAACTTTACCATCCCAACTGCCAGTCATAAGTGTTTTTCCATCCTTACTGAAATCCATTGAAGAAACAACATTGGTATGCCCGATAAAATTTCTGATTTCCTGTTTTGTATCTATTTCAAGCATTTTTAGTTGTTTGTCGAGTCCGCTTGAGAGGACATAAAGATCATTATTTGAAAAGGCAACGCTAAAACTTGCCATATCTTCATGCGCGTAAAAGCTTTGTATTCTGTTTCCGGTTGCAACTTCATAGACATTAATAGATATTGACCAGCCACCTGAAATTATATATTGGCCATTGTTACTAAATGCCACATTAAAAATGATGGTCTTATTTTTATTGAATGATCTTTTTTCTTCGCCGGTTTCTAAATCCCAGATTTTTATACTTCCGTCAGCACTTCCGGTAACCAGCATTTTGCTATCCGGACTAAAATCAAGGCAAACAACCATTTCCTGATGTCCTTTCAGGGTATACATAATCCTGTTTGTTTCAAAATCAAGAATTTTTACATTGTTGCCTGTTTTCCCAATTGCAAGCATTTTTCCATCAGGACTTATTTTAACCTGATTAATAAGTGCTACCCAATACATGTAGGAGTCGTTTAATATTTTTGGATTGATATCGTTGAGGTAGCCTTTTAGCGTTAAAATCTCATTTCCCTTTTTTAAATCCCAGATTGAAGCTGTTCTATTCTGATTGCCAATCAAGACAAATTTATTATCGTAGCTAATTGAAATACTTGTAAACCTTTGATTTTCAGATTTAAATTTCCGAAGGAGCTTTCCTGTATTCACATTCCACAGATAAGCTTTATTGTATACTATAGCTGCGATAGTATTGCCATCAGAACTATACGACAGGGAAGAAAATCTACCTTTTTTATCTTTCATTACGTGAACTATTTTACCGGAATTAATATCCAGAATTTTAAGTGAGTCGGAATCTCCAATTGCAATGAATTTCTCATCCGGGCTTAATTGAGTTTCAATTGTGCAGGATGAACATGTATATCTTGAATTTTTGAATTTATTTAACTGTTTCCCTGTTTTAACGTCCCATATAAATATTGTTCTGTCGTTACATGCAGCAATTATCTTTGTTCCATCATTATTAAATTGCACTGAGGAAACAGTTTTATAATAGCTTTTTGTATCACCTTCAACCTTCAAGGATTTTATCGAATCTCCGGTTAATACATCCCAAATAGTTACACCTGATTTTTTTGATCCTGTTGCCAAATATTTCATCTGTGGACTATAGTTTGCTGAAATTATTTTGTCGTTTTTAATTATTTTTGAAAGTAATTTTTTGCTTGTGTTGACATCCCAGATTTTTAACTCACCATCGTGACTAATG
>DAOVJU010000098.1 GCA_030632095.1 Chlorobiota bacterium | reverse complement strand
GTTCTTTAGCAATTTGTACTAATATTGTACCATTTTCATTCAGAACATTCTCTATTTTGCCATTTTTGTCAATATCAGGTTCAAGTTTGAATTTGTATAGGCTTACACCTTTGCTTTTATTTGAAATGGCTAGTTCAACAAACTTATTAAGTGAACTAAACTGATGCCCCAAATCAAGATAATGTAAAAAAGCATCTCGTTCGTAACCAACATCAATAAATGCAGCATTCAAACCAGGCATTATTTTCTTTACCCGGCCTAAATAAATATCACCTACTGAAAACCTGGTATTACTTTCCTGTTTATTTAATTCTACAAGTTCCTTATCTTCAAGAAGGGCAATATTTATCTCCACGGAAGATACATCAATAACTAAATCCTTGCTCACAATTTCTTCACAATATGAGATACAATTAATAACTGGATATAAAAACATAATAAACCTAAAGAGTCTTGCTCATTAGGTTTATTGCGGAGGATATGAAACTAAAATGAAAAAAAACTATTTTTTCTTTTTATGTCTGTTTTTTCTCAATCTCTTCTTTCGTTTGTGTGTAGACATTTTATGTCTTTTTCTCTTTTTTCCGCTCGGCATAATCAATTTATTTACTCTGATTCACACTATATACCAATTCTCTCCTCTTATTTTTTCACTTTCGTTTTTACCTTATTCACAAACGATTTTGCTGGTTTGAAAGAAGGAATGAAATGCTCAGGAATAATAATCGTTGTATTCTTTGAAATATTTCTTGCAGTTTTTTCGGCTCTTTTCTTAACGATAAAACTTCCAAAACCCCTTAAATAAACGTTATTACCTTTTACTAACGAACCTTTTACAGTTTCCATAAATGCTTCAACTGTTTTCTGAACAGTTACTTTTTCAATTCCGGTATTTTTCGAAATTTCGTTTACTATATCTGCTTTTGTCATTTCTAAAACCTTTTATTATCAATTATTTACAATTATTTTAATAATGGACTGCAAATATAATTTTTTCTGTAATAAAAAGAAAACAATTCTACTAAATTTGTTTAATTTTTTTAAAAAAAAATCCTCATAAATCAATGGATATTAATTACATCCTTCAAAAGTGGTACAATAAAAATATAAAAAAAAATCCCTGGAGCATATCAAAAACCCTTACTATATTTGACTTTCAGAGACTATTTGCAACAAACCAGTCTGAATTTATTACTTGATTATTATAAAGAATTTGTTGATAAATTTCCAAATTTAAAATCTTTGGCAAATTCATTCCTGAATTCTCTAAATAAAAGATTATTTTTACAAAAAACATGTTAAAAGTATTATCGCTGTATATAGTCGGTTTATTTAATGAAAGAGAATTTGTTAAACCTTACAAAAGATTGTACTTTTATTTATTATTAACCTATTAAAAATTAAAAAACATGGCAGGAATTAACAAAGTCATACTTGTTGGAAATACTGGGAAAGACCCTGAAGTAAGACATTTAGAAAGTGGTGTTGCTGTGGCAAATTTTCCGCTTGCAACCTCAGAAACATATAAGAATAAAAGCGGTGATAAAGTTACAAACACTGAATGGCACAACATTGTTCTATGGCGGGGATTAGCTGAAATAGCAGAAAAATATGTAAAAAAAGGGTCACAACTATATATTGAGGGAAAAATTAGAACCCGTAGTTGGGAAGACAAAGAAGGAAACAAAAGATATACGACTGAAGTTATTGGAGATAATATGCAATTATTGGGTAGACCGAGTGGAACTGAAACTGCTTCATCTCAAGAAAATGCAACATCTACATTTGATGAAATATCAAATGAACCTGAACCTGGTGATGATCTTCCGTTTTAAACATTAATTGATTTAATTTGAGTTTGGAAACCGAATCTTTTTTACAAATGCTGATATTTATTAATTTAAATATCAGCTTTTTAACAATACATACCGGAACAATTGGTGGTATTATTATTCTTTTGATTTTGCTTGTAATATCAGCATTGGTCTCAGGCTCTGAAGTTGCGTTTTTTTCCCATTCGCCAATTGACAAACAAACACTTGAGGAGAAAAAAACTAAAACAAATAAAATTGTTTTAAATCTTTTAAGCAAACCAGAAAAACTACTTGCCACTATTCTTGTTGCAAACAATCTGGTAAATATTGGAATAATAATATTGGCTGCTTACCTGACAAATCAATTAATTGATTTTTCAGGATCTGAAACATTAGGTTTCCTTATAAAAGTGGTTTTAATTACTTTTTTAATCCTTTTAGCTGGCGAAATAATACCTAAGGTTTATGCAAATGAAAATTCACTAAAAGTTAGTCAGTTTATGGCTTATCCACTTTATATCCTGGATATAGTTTTAAGACCAATTAGTGCCCTATTAATGAAATCGACAAATATTGTAAAGAATAGATTTCAAAAGAAAAAAAACATTTCAATGGATGAACTTTCCCGTGCATTAGATTTAACAACCGGAACAATAGCTGAAGAAAAAAAACTATTAAAAGGAATTGTTGAGTTCGGAAATATTGAAGTATCGGAGATATTGAAATCCAGGGTAGATGTTATATCAGCCAATATTTCTATAACTTTTAGAAAGTTAATGAAGACTGTAATTAATTCAGGATACTCAAGAATACCAGTTTACAGTGAAACTTTTGACAACATTAAAGGAGTTCTATACATAAAAGATCTTTTACCACATTTAAAGAAAGGCGATACTTTCAGATGGCAATCTCTTATCAGGCCACCTTATTTTATCCCTGAAACAAAAAAAATTAATGATTTATTAAAGGAATTTCAGACAAATAAAATTCACATGGCTATTGTAATAGATGAATATGGAGGAACCTCCGGAATTATAACTATGGAAGATATATTGGAAGAAATTGTTGGAGAGATTAAAGATGAATTTGATGAAGAAGAAAAAACTTATACAAAATTAAATGACCGTACATTTATATTTGAAGGTAAAACATTACTTAATGATTTTTTCAAAATAGTAGAAGCAGACCAGGAAATATTTGAAGATATTCGTGGAGAAGCTGATACCATTGCCGGTATGATTTTAGAAATAAAAGGGGAAATACCTAAAGCAGAAGAAATAATTGAAATAAAGAATTTTACATTTATTATTAAAGAAGTTAACAACAGAAGAATAAAACAAATTAAAGTAACAATTAAAAAGTAAAAATCCCGGTTTTCCTTTCGCTATAGAAAAATCCCATACACAAGATGAAACATCCATGCACTATCGTACACACAAGGATATGACTATTACATGGATGTTCCATCGGATATAAAAAACAAACGTTGCAAAACAAGTATATTGTTAATTAAATGTATATCAGTAAATTATAATATTATAGATAGATGAAATATATTATCATATTAACAGTAATTATTTTTGGATCTTTTAGCTGTGGGAAAAGTTACTCTCCAAAACCTAATGGATATTTTCGAATTGATTTTCCTGAAAAGAAATATATAAAATACAATAATGATTATCCTTACAAATTTGAAATTCCTGATTATTCCATTGTTGAAGATTATAATAAAGACTCTGCATGGATTAACATTTTTTATCCAAAAAATAAAGCTAAAATCCATTTAACTTATAAACAAATAAATAACAATGTTTCGTCTTATCTCGAAGATACCCGGAATTTTGTGTATAAACATACCATAAAAGCCGACGCAATAAGCGAAACACCATATTTAAATTATAAATCAAATGTATATGGTATATTATATGATATTAAGGGAAATGCAGCATCGGCCATTAATTTCTTTGTAACTGATAGTTCAACTCATTTTCTCAGGGGAGCTCTTTACTTTAATACCAGGCCAAACAAGGATTCATTAGCCCCGGTAATATCATTCATTAGAGACGATATTGTTCACTTAATGGAAACCCTTGAATGGAAATAATCATTACAAAAAATGCCCGTTTTTTTTGACAAAAATACTGATGATGTAAGAATAGGGATTTGGAAAATTTCTGAAACTTACGATGAACTATATAAAATATCAAATATAAATTCAGATGAAAAGCTTAAATTAGATAGTTTTAAAAATCGTCAGCGAAAACTGCAATTTCTGGCAACTAGGGCTTTATTAAAATCTCTTACCAACAGTTCAGTTAAAATTCTTTATGATGAAAATGGAAGCCCTTTCTTATCAAATAAGGGCAAAATCAGTATCTCGCATTCAAAGGATTGGGCAGGTATAATTATATCAAAGTATAATGTTGGAATAGATATAGAACAAATTGACAAAAAAATTAAAAGAATAATACCAAAATTTTTGTCAAAAGAAGAACAAAAACAAGTTTCATTAAATGATTTAACTGCCCTGTATTTATATTGGAGTGCCAAAGAATCAATGGTAAAGGTTACAAATAATAAAAGTTTTGCTTATAATAAAGATTTAAAGATAGAGCCATTTAAAACGAATAAATCAGGATTTTTTAATGGAATTATAAATCAAAGAAATAAAAAACTTAAATTAGAATTTAATTATGAAGTTTTTAATAATATTGTTCTTGTTTGGTGTGTTATGAAAAATAAAATTAATGTTACTAGAATTAATCCAAAATAAAATAAAAGCGAATAAAAAACTATTTGCATTACTTATAGATCCTGGCAAACCGGTTAGAAACCCAATGAAAAAAACCATTATTAAAGCAACTGAATATGGTGCTGATATAGTTTTTGTTGGCGGAAGTTTAATTTATGAACAAATTGACGAAACAATCAGACTTATTAAGTCATCAACAGATCTCCCGGTGTTTCTTTTTCCCGGAAATTTATTGCAACTTTCAAAAGATGCTGATGGAATACTTCTGTTGTCATTAATTTCAGGAAGAAATCCGGAATTGCTAATAGGTAATCATGTTTCTGCAGCATACTTACTTAAGAATTCAGGAATAGAGATAATACCAACAGGCTACATTATAATTGAAAATGGTAAATCTACATCAGTTTCTTACATGAGCCAAACTACACCGATCCCTGCAGATAAACCTGACATTGCTTCTGCCACAGCTATAGCCGGAGAACTACTTGGATTGAAAATGATATACCTGGAAGCTGGAAGCGGCGCTGAAAAACCTGTAAATACCACTACAATTAATAAAGTAAAACAAGAGATAAATGTTCCACTGATTGTTGGCGGTGGAATTAAAAATATTAATGATATTAACAATATATGTAATGCCGGTGCAGATATTGTTGTAGTTGGAAATAGTATTGAAAATGATCAGTCATTATTGAAACCCTTAATTGATGCAGTTCACTCATTTAATGAAACTTAAATTACAATTTATCATTTTACTGCTAAGTGTTCTCTTATCTTTTTATTCCTGCAAAGAGAAATGTGGTACTATACACGAATATCCAAAAGAATTTACTGATTACTGGTTGTTTGACAAAGGAAGCTGGTGGATATATAAACTGGAAAACCAGGATGTATATGATACGGCATTAGTTACTAATGTAATTGAGGAAATTACGGGTCCTGAAACTCCTGAAGAAGAAGATCCTTGTAATAGACATTATTATGTATATCTCAAACATAGCAGTGAATTTTTCTATGGTATTCAATATTCAGGAATCCAGAGTATTGGTTCTTACACAAAATTTGCCAAAGATATTGACTATTACATTAGTGGTGTTCTCTCATCAAGGTCTGTCATATACCTTTTGTATCCCTTTTACTTTAATACTGAAAGAAATGATGTTACTACTTTAGATACATCGCTTATGATTAATAACAATTTTTATACGGATGTTGTATTAACGATAGATTATAATAATCATTCATACTTTCTGGTTAAAAATATTGGATTTGCCAGGTATGAATTTGCAGACAGCACTGTCTGGAATTTAGTGGATTTTAATGTTAAACCTTATAAATAATTGCCCCTGTTTGTGTTTTCATCAACAGGTGGATTTTAAACAAAGTAAGTAATTCCATGAGCGGCTAGTGGTAAAAATAATAATACGGGTTCAGAATAAACGTGTAAATTGCTTTCTTTCCTGGTATATTTTATTAAAAGATCTAACGAATAAAGCCATAATTAATGGAAGAAGATAATTATGCATGGGTTGTGGAAAAACTTTCCATGTTAGTAATAATACAAGTAAGATAATGCAATAAATCAGAAAATAATAAAAGTGAAATTTCCTTAATTTGTCTTTTGCAAAAGGCCAGGCTATAATAATATGTAGTGGCATTGCCCAAAATATGTTCAGGTTATTATTCATAACATCATGTTCTGTTGCTAACCAAAGTATTGTTATTAACAATCCCAGTGCGCCAACTAATCCAAATAAAATTTTGTCAAACCAAATAAAGTTAAGCCGTTTCCTGAATTCAAAAAAAGTTAGAATAACTGATAATATAAGAAGTAAGCTAAATACAACTGTAGGGGTTAAAATCTTTAAAACAGAGTAATTATTTTTTTTGATTATTTCTCTTTGGTTATAGTGCATTTTTTCATTTGAAATATACGGGATTGATTTTTCATTTAATCTGATTATAGCTTTTTCAAATCCTTGCTTCAAATAATCAGGTAAATACATGCTTCCCCATACTTTTGCTTTGTTATCAGATGGTAATCCTAATGCCAGGTTTATACCTAAATCCAGCCAGGGACTATGTTCAATATATGGTTTTAATAAATCACGATAACTTAACGAATTGAATGTACTATCTTCCTTAAACTCATAATTCTTACCTGATGCATTTATTAACATATCTCTAATCCTGGTAGCACAATTATCGAAAAAGAAATCATACTTATAAGACCTGTTTTCAGGCTTATAATTCTCAATTAAACTACTGTACAATATCTGCTTTTGTTGTGGTGTATAATTCAAGATCAGTTCATTCACCGATCTGTTTGCACTTATATAGAATAACACAGATCTTTTAAAATCTGCTATTGTTAGAAAATAGTTCAGATTTCCACGAATGAATTTCAGGTAAAAATTAGGTGTGTCAAAATCAAATGTCCCATAATTAAAAGTCAAATCAATTTCATTCGCCGGATCATTAATTCGTATTGCAGTATGTCCGAAAACTGAATATAAATCCTTACCTGGCCCATAAGTAATTAAACTTACCTGCGCCTTTTCTGATAATTTATCAGTTAACGCCAATATATTTGTGGCATTTACAAAAACTAAAATGATTGTTACCAGGGTTCGGATCTTCATATGAAATATATTTTATGTTACATCATTAATATTCAGGCTTTTAAACCTTTTTTTTGAGTAAGTGGTTCTAGTTACTCACTCCCACTATTCCTTCCCACTCCCGATAACTATCGGGACTGCTCGTGAGGTCTATCATTGCAGTATATGTTGATTAATGAGTTTTTTTCATCTCCTTTTATCTTTGCTCCTTTAAAATCTAATTGTCTCAATGATGGACGTTCATATCAACAAAATGCATTGCTATTCCTTTAGAGTAAAGTGTGCTTTCAGGCCAAGTTCATCTCTTTCAATAAGTTCTGAGACTGTCGGGAAGTAAAAGAATTTTGTAAAAGCCAGATCATCTCCTTTAAAATAATAGATTTTATTTAAGGTATCTCCATCAAATAATTTTGTTTCAGTAGTCACATAATATTTGTATTCTCTTACTGTTACACTATCCTCCTTTTCATACATATAACCATCTTCAGTAAAAGTAAAAGTAATTTCATAATCAGTAGCATAAGCTGAATCATTACTATTTAAATTTATGGTATAATCCCATTTCCAGACATGATATAGTCCATCAATCTGAATAACATTTTCCGGGATTTCGTCTTTATCCTTATCATCAAAATTATCGCAGGCCATACTTATAAAGATCAATAAAAACGAGTAAACCAAAACCTTTGTTATACTATACATTTTATGAATAATTGTTTATTTAAAATTGCTAAAATTAGTGTAATCCTATTTGAATTCCAACTGAATACACTGGCAGTTCAGGCATATTATAATTTGATTTAAAAATATTAGTCAATCGTAATTGAGAATAAATAACATAACGATTAATCCCGAGCCTGACTCCCAATCCATATCCAAAATTCTCAATATACTCAAGCCCCTTATAAACCGATTTTACCTTTTTTGCAAAAAACTTATTTGTATCCGTCAATTTATCTTTAGTAATATGTTTTGCCCGGTAATTATAACTGGTAAAAAAACCTATATCCATAAATTTACCAATAATATTACCTCTTTTACCAATGTTTATCCTGTTATATAATTCAAGTTTAAGACTATTTATTGCTATTTTCTCACTTGAATGTAAACTATCGTTTGGTACAATTTTATTTGCTTTTTGGTTTAAATAAAACGACGAATTACAAATACTAAGACCAAGTCCAAATGCATAATTGTCAGATATTTTTCTTTTATAACGATATCCCAATTCCATTTGTCGGGAATTTACAAAAATGATTTCCGAACCAGGATTATTTTCTCCGGTTAAAAAACCTGCTGAAATGTAAAAATGTCTATAATTAGCATAGTTCTGGCCAAATTTAGTAACTAAAGTATCGTACTCAACATTTTCTTCAAGCAATACTTTTTGCGAAATTCCAAAAAATGGAAGGAATAAAATAATTAGTATGAATTGTATTTTCATTAGAATATATTTAAATTAAACGTCTGTATTTCAATTACATATAATACAAATATTGATACTTGTTTTTTTCAAATCCCGTGGAACCCTCATAATATATTACTCCCCGCCTAGCGGGTCGTGAAACCGCTAACGCTAAGTTCACCTCCTTTTTTATACGTAAGTGCATGAGGGTTTCATGTGATACTTTTTGCTATTTATATTTCTTTAATTATTATGATATGTTTTTGTAAAACCCCTATAATGAATTTTAACCTTATCATCCGGATACAGGCTTGCTTTAGGAATTGATAATACATTTTCACTATCTACCTGAATTACAGTATATTTGCGCAAACTACCTTCTTTGTCTTCTATATGATAATATAAATATTCTTCATAGATATGTTCAGTATTTAAAAAATCAGGTATTATTTGAACACTAAGCGTATCATTAGATATATTCATATTAAAAGTTTCCGGTTTTTTATTTATT
>DAOVJU010000398.1 GCA_030632095.1 Chlorobiota bacterium | reverse complement strand
TTGTATTAAATCCATTAAATAAATTGAAACTTAAAGAAAAATTAGCAAGGTATGAGTAAGTACCGTTTACTTTAGTTGTTGTATTATCAACACTTGTATTGCTAATTGGATAAGATACTGAAGAAAAAAGTGAAAGGCTTGGATACAACGAACTTTTGGCAAGATTTATGTCTTTCTTTAAAATTTCCTGATTAATGAATTGATTTTTTAATGTTTTGTTTTCTGATTGCAGTTTGTTGAATAAATCGCCGTATTCATAATTAACTGTTAATACCTCAAAACCATCAGTAAGGATATATTCCTTCCCGGAACTTTCTCCAAGCAGCATACTTAAATTACGCAAAGAATTCTTAACATTCATTTGCTGCATAAGGTAATTTGAAGAATCAGCTAAATAGGCATTTTTAGCTTGCAAAACATCATAAGTTACTGCACTACCCAGTTTTTTCCTTTCCATCACATATTTATATCTATCAAGCGATAAAGCCATTATTTCCTTTACTATTTCTAGTTTTTCTCGTTCTAACAAAGCTGAGTAGTAACCTAAATAAATGGCTTGAATAGTATTTTCGACCACAATAGCAAGATTACCTTCAGAAAGTTTTTGATATTGTTCCAGTTTTTCTTTTGTGATTTTAACGGCAAATCCATTAAAAAGTCTCCAGTTTAGTGAAACTCCGGGCGACATACCAAAATTTTGCAATTCTGAAGTATAGCTATAAGAAGTATCTGTTCCTAAAAAAGATTGTCCGCTGTAATCATTTTCTTTTTTATTACCACTGAAGCCGGGATCAATATTTATATCAATTTTAGGAAATAAGCCTGCTGTACCCCACGAATTATTATTATTTGCAATATCTGTATTTAAATTTGTGATACGTATACTGTAATTGTTTTCTAATCCTTTTTGAATGGCATTTGATAACGAAATACTTTCCTGTGATTTCAGTTTTATTGAACTAAAAAAAATTATTGAAATGCTTAATATATATGTTATTCTCATCATAAGTATTTTTTATTCAATGGTTTTTTTACTGTTTATTACTGCAATTTCCATGCTTTCATTGCTGGGCTTTTCACCGGTCCAGGCCCATCGTATCCAGACTCTAATATTATTTAGTAATAATATAATTGCCGGGAAAAATATCAATATAAAACCGGTTCCAAAAAGTACTCCATAGGCTAAAGCTATTGCCATTGGTTTTAGGAATTGTGCCTGGAAGCTTTTTTCAAGAATGATCGGATATAATCCTAATGTTGTAGTAATGGTAGTTAAAACAATCGGCCTGAAACGAGCCAATCCCGCTTTGTAAACTGATTCTGTTACAGTGTAACCCTCAACAAGTAATGAATTATATTTGGCCAGGAAAACTATTGCATCATTTATAATTACACCGGCAAGTGCAACCATTCCCCATGCACTTAACATTGATACCGGAATGCCCTCTAAACCATGTCCCCAGGCGGATCCCATCCATGCTAAAGGAATCATAAAAATAATGAGCATTGCTTGATTTGCCGATTTAAAGTGAATTACAATAAGAAGAATAATTATCAGGAATGCTATTCCAAAATATTTTTGTAAATCGGCCATTGATTGGCTACTCTCTCTTGCCTGGCCTTGCTCAACAATGTTTACTCCGGGATATTTAGCTTTTAAAACAGGAATTATTTCAGCATTAATTTGTTCCAGAATTGGAGGAACAGGTTCATATGGATCAACTAAATCAGCATCAACACGAACTTCTTTTGAACCGTTGAAATGCTGGATATTTACCGGCCCTCTTTCAATTTTATAATCAATTAATTCGGTTAAAGGATAATTGCCCATTGGGGTTTTAATCTTTACAGCTTCTAACTGGCCAAGAGTTAATCTATCAGATTTAGGATACCTTACCCAAATTCTTATCTCATCTTTGCCAAGCTGCAAACGCTGAGCCTGGTCACCAAAAAAGCCCTGGCGTAACTGCCTGCTAATGCTTGCGTGATCTAAACCAAGGAAATAAGCTTTTGGTTTTAACTCAATTTTTACTTCACGTTTACCTGCAGCATCATTATTTGTTATGTTATTTAGAGTTGGAATTAAAGTAAGTTCTTCTTCAAGAAACTCCTTTGCAGCTTGCAATTCTTCCATGTCTTTTCCTAGTAAACTAATAGAAACAGGATTTCCAAAACGATGTCTTCCACCTACTGCAAATTTTTCTGTCTCAGGTAAGGGGCCAATTTTTCCCCGAATCATTCTTGTAATATCAAAGCTTGAAACAGGAGCACCTTCCATGTCTCTGAGAAGAATAAAAATATTTCCAGCATGACCTCCTCTTTCAGTACCACTGAAAGCTCCGCCAATACTTCTAAAAGTATACTCTATGAAATCATTCGTGTCGTTAAATTCTCGTTTTAAATCTTCATTTACAACCCAAACCGAATCTTCAAAACGCTCTATGTATTTCATGGTTTTACCCTCTCCTTCGCCCGGTTTAAAAGCAAGGTCAACGTTTATTTGATCAAAGGTAACCGGTGGAAAAAATGTTGATTGGATGAAATTTCCACCAAATAAACCCACAGTAATAATCATAAGAGCAATTGGAAGTACTGCAAAAGTCCACTTGTATTTTATAATTCTACGTAGTAATGCTGCATAAATTCTTGAGCGCATATAATTTATAAACCGATCAAGAGCATGTCTTATTTTTGAGAAAATATTAGCTCTTTTTTTAGATCTTTCAATATGTACATTTCCTAAATGGCTTGGTAAAACAAAAAATGCTTCAACCATTGAAAAAAGCAGACTAAAAATTACCACAAAAGCCATCTCAAACATAAATTCCATTCTGCCTGCTAAAAAGAAAAGTGGTAAAAACGCAACAATAGTGGTAGTTACTGAAGTAAAAACTGCTGGTAATACTTCCAAAGTTCCTTCTACCGCTGCTCGTTTCATGTTTTTACCTGCTTCATAATGCGAATAAACGTTTTCTGCAATTACAATACCGTCATCAACCAGGATACCAACAACAAGTATCATCCCAAATAAAGAAATCATATTGATGGTTATTCCATAAATGCTGGCAATAGCAAACATGCTTAAAAAAGAAAGTGGTATGCCAATTGCCACCCAGAAAGAAAGACGAAAGCTTAAAAACAACCCTAATGAAAGTAAAACCAATATTAGTCCTATACCACCATTTTTATATAATAGCTTTAACCGGCTTCCTAAGATGCTTAAGAAGTCAAACGTAATAATCAATTTTACATCAACATGAGCTTCATTAAATTTTTTTACATAGTTGTTTAAATATTTTGAAATTTCTTTCAGGTCTTCCTCTGCTAGTTTACTAATGTTAAAAGAAATCGATTGTTTCCCATTCATGAATGATTCGCCTGGAGTATCCGCAAATTTCATTTCAACAGTTCCTACATCCTTAATTTTTAAGTAGCTTCCATCATTATTCGCACGAATTATTATTTCACTGATCTCATCAGGATCAATGCTTCTTTTTCTTGATCGGATTAATATTTCCTCTTCGTCAGATTTAATTTGTCCTGCTGAAACATCTGTGTTGTTCTGAGCAATTGCCCTTGAGATTTCGTCAAAAGTTAAATTGTATCTTAAAAGATTTTCTTCTGGTACTTCAACTGAAATTTCAACGACAGGAAAACCATTTATGCCAAGCTGGCTAATAACACCGGAAGCCAGTAGATCATCCTCAATATCGTACGCATATTTTTTTAGTGTCATTAAATCAACATCACCCGAAATACCCATATATCCGGCCCTGGTTATCGCTCTTTGTTTGAAGACAATTGGTTTTTCAGCAGCCGATGGGAAAGAACTAATTCCATCAACAGCATTTTTAACTTCGGTTAAAGTTTCATCAATATCATATTCTCCGGTTGTTTCAATTCTTACCCTGGCAAAGTTTTCAGACGAGGTGGAGGTAATTTCTTTAATGCCTGCAATGCTTCTGACTGCTTCTTCAATTCGCTGTGTTAATCCTTCTTCCATCTCTTTTGGTGAAGCTCCCGGATAAGCAATAGTAACAAATATTTCTGTTGTGCTTCGTTCGGGGAAAAAAGATTTTTTCATATTGCTTAACCCAATTCCACCGGCAACTATCATAATTACAATGATAATGTTGGCATAAAAAGGATATTTAACAAAAG
>DAOVJU010000015.1 GCA_030632095.1 Chlorobiota bacterium | reverse complement strand
CCATTATTTATGAAAAAATTGAACTTATTAAACCGGAAAACAGGGAATTGTTAATAAAAGATTTAGAGGAGAGGACAGGTATTAAAATAAACAAATTGGAAATCAGTAGAATAGATTTTATGCGTGATATAGCACGTATAAGAATATACTATTATGAAAAAATGTCTTCATTTGGTTTTATGAATGCTGAAGATAAACCCCAAAACAATAGTGAAAATTAGAAACTATTTCAGTATTTCAATTTTCCTGATAAATACATCTTTTACCGGCCAGTCAGAACGGTCTGTTTCTACTGAAGAGATTTTATTAATGGTTTCAAATCCTTCAATTACTTCTCCAAAAACAGTATGCTCCCCATCTCACCCTCTCTTTGGTTTCTGTAAATTTAATTTTATATCGAACTCGGGTTATTACTTAATCGTAGAAAATTCGTGAACTTTTCTCATGACTGCAAGGAGTAATTTTCTGGGTTAATTGTTTCTTATACCGGTAATCTTTTGTTATAATACTACATCTGGCAATAATTTGAAGTACCCGGATTTTAACATAGAATATGAGTTAAATATATGGTACATTTAAGTTTTCCTGTTTAATAATTTTTCCGTCTTTATAAATAACTGTTTTTTGTAATTCTTTATTTTCATTATAAAAATTCCATTCTCCATCCGGTTTTCCTGATTTATAATATCCGTCATATTTCTTCTTTCCATTATTATAATATACAACAGATTTGTCTTCCCTTAAGCCATTTTTAAAAAATCCTTCACTCCAGATTAATCCATTCTCATACCAATGTACCCATTTACCGTGTTTTTTACCATTCACATATTCTCCCTCCTGCTTTATCTTTCCATCAGGGTAATATTGTATTTCCTTAATTAATTCTTTGGTTTTTCCCCTCTTGATGTAAATTTCCTTTTTCATTGGTTTACCGCTTTTATAAGCAGCAACTATCTTTTCTTCAAACCTGGGCTTACAACTGCTGAAAATGAACATTATTAATAAAAACAAACTAATTAACCTCATATCTTTAAATTTATAAAAACTGAATACCAATACATTATTAAATACCTGTAACAAATCATAAAAGAAATAAAAAGAATAACCAGATCAAACCGCAATATTTTATTAATGCGAAAATTACCCTTTAGTAATAAAAATGTTGTAAGCGCCCGCATTAACAACTGTAATCCAAAAAATATAAAAAGTAAAATTCCGTTTCTGTTTAAAGCATTTGCCTCCTTCAATTTCCCCCTGGTAATAGCACTAAAACTATGCGAGATGCCACATGTTTCGCATGTAAAGCCTGTAATTTTTTTATGGACACAATCTATTGGATAATTATCGTTTTCGTGTGAGAAAATAGCAGGGTATGCAAATATAAGACTGAAGATAAGTATAAATGAAAAATTAACTATTAAATAGAGTCTGTCCATAAAATCAAACAATTTTTGAATTAAAGCACCAAATAACAAAAATCAAATAACAAATAAATTCGAAATTTCAATGATCAAATGTTGAAAACAGCTTTTAATATTGAGATTTCAGTCATTCAACGAGCGCAAAAGCTACTCTGCAGAAGTGCTGAAATTTATTTGTATTTTGGTGCTTGTAATTTGTGATTTTTTATAAATTCTAAATGCTTAGTTTGTAGACAGGCACTAAATATGGTTTCGATTGAAGTTTTTCATATTTCATTAGCCAGATTACTATTTTGTCTTTATTCTTATTGTATCACCATCGTCATCAACAATTTCAATATTGATCTTTATATCCTTAATTTCATCTTCAATAATCGAATCAATATTCATATCTTCGATTTTCTCATCTAACTCATCACTGAAATGCTCAATAAAATCTAACTTATCCTGGTGTTTATGCTTAAATTCCGTAAAAAACATTAACCAGATTGAAGCTATAAGTGTAGCCATTACAGAAACAACCAATGCTGCAATTGGTAAGCCTTTATTACCATTTCCCTGGTTTGCCTGGTTAAGGCTTAAAATACTAAATATAATAGCCATTACACCGGGAATTAAGGCAAACATTCCTATGCATGGAATAAATGATAATAGTAATGCAATTAACCCTAATATAAGGCCAACTATTCCAAATGTTTGGCCTGCTGTTGTTTGTTGTTGTGTTTGATTCATGATGTAATATTTTTATTTGTTATTTCTTTATTAATATTTCTGCAAAATCCTTTTCCAGGGAATTAATTGGAGACTCAATAATCCGGCCTTTTTCAGCTCCATTTTCATATACTATTATCGTGGGAACAAGCTTTATATTCAAATGATCTAAGGATATTTCACCGGCTTCCTTTTGCCTGTTAACATTAATCAGTGTTAAATTATCCTGATCATATCCCAATTTATTCAAAATCTTATAAAATCGTGGTACTTCTCTCCTGCTGTCCGAACACCATGTTCCCATAATAATTGTAATTTCGGGTTGCAGATTATTTTCAAAATCTACTGTAGATAATGATACAGAATCTATCTCATATGATTCGTATTCGATATTAAACCATTCTTTGAAAAGATCGTTACTAAAAGCTTCACGGTCGCAGTAACCAAACAGAATCTCCTGGTTTATTGAAGTGTCCATGATTACCTGGTTTTTTTCCTGACTAAATAATGTAAGAACCAAAACTCCAAACAAAAATGTAAAAAATAGTTTTCTCATCTGTTTATTTATTTAGCTTTTCCAAAATTCAAAACTTTGAAAAAGTTAGATGGTTAAATACTTTCAATAAGAATTTCCAATATTTTAGTGGCTGCTACTGATACTGAAGTTCCCGGCCCAAAAATACCCACAACGCCTGCATTATACAAAAATTCATAATCCTGGTGAGGAATGACACCCCCGGCAATTACCATTATATCTTCACGCCCTAGTATTTTCAATTCATTAATTACTTGCGGAACAAGGGTTTTATGGCCTGCTGCTAAACTCGATACACCGAGTACATGAACATCGTTTTCAACAGCTTGCTTAGCTGCTTCAGCAGGAGTTTGGAACAAAGGCCCTATATCCACATCAAATCCTATGTCAGCATAGCCTGTTGCAACTACTTTTGCACCACGATCATGGCCGTCTTGCCCCATTTTAGCAATCATGATTCTTGGCTGGCGACCCTCAAGTTTTGCAAATTTCTCTGATAATTTTTTTGCCTTTTTATATTCTGTATCTTCCATAGATTCTGATGAATATACCCCTGAAATTGATCTAATTACTGCCTTGTACCTGCCTGCAACCTTTTCGCAGGCATCAGAAATTTCCCCTAATGTAGCTCTTTTTTTCGCAGCTTCAATAGCCAGTTCCAATAAATTTCCTTTTCCTGTTTTAACCGCTTGAGTTATGTCATTAAGCGCCTTTTCAACTTCGTCATTATTTCTTTCAGCTTTTAGTTTTGCAAGACGTTTGAGTTGAGCTTCCCTTACGGCCGTATTATCCACTTCAAGAATATCTATCGGATCTTCTTTCTCTAATCTATACTTATTGGTACCTACAATTGTATCTTTTCCCGAGTCAATCCTGGCTTGTTTTCTGGCTGCAGCTTCTTCAATTCTCATTTTTGGGACCCCGGTTTCTATAGCTTTTGCCATTCCGCCAAGTTCTTCAATTTCCTGTATTAAAGCCCATGCCTTTTCTGCTATTTCGTGAGTTAAAGATTCAACATAATACGATCCTGCCCAGGGATCAACACTTTTGCAAACCTGTGTTTCTTCCTGGATATAAATCTGTGTATTTCTTGCAATTCGCGCAGAAAAATCTGTTGGCAAGGCAATGGCTTCATCCAATGCATTAGTATGTAACGATTGTGTATGGCCAAGTACTGCACCCATTGCTTCAACACAAGTCCTGGCTATATTGTTAAACGGATCTTGTTCTGTTAATGACCAACCTGATGTTTGGCAATGTGTGCGAAGAGCCATTGATTTTTGATTTTTGGGGTTGAATTGTTTCACAATTTTAGCCCACAACATTCTTGCTGCCCTCATTTTAGCAATTTCCATGAAATGATTCATTCCAACAGCCCAGAAGAATGATAACCTGGGAGCAAATGAATCGATATCCATACCGGCATTTGTTCCTGCCCTTAAATATTCTAATCCATCAGCTAAAGTATAAGCCAGTTCAATATCAGCAGTTGCTCCGGCTTCCTGCATGTGATATCCTGAAATACTTATTGAATTGAACCTGGGCATATTCTTGGAAGTATATTCAAAAATATCAGCAATGATCTTCATTGAAAATTCAGGAGGATAGATATATGTATTCCTCACCATAAATTCCTTAAGGATATCGTTTTGTATTGTCCCGTTTAACTGGTCTAAAGAAACACCTTGCTCCAGCCCGGAAACTATATAAAATGCCAGAACCGGAAGAACGGCTCCGTTCATGGTCATTGAAACCGACATTTTATCCAAAGGGATCTGGTCGAAAAGGATTTTCATATCCAGAATTGAATCAATAGCAACACCGGCTTTACCAACGTCTCCAACAACTCTTTCATGATCAGAATCGTATCCCCGGTGTGTTGCAAGGTCAAAAGCAACGGAAAGGCCTTTTTGTCCGGCAGCTAAATTTCTGCGATAAAATGCATTTGATTCTTCAGCAGTTGAGAATCCTGCATATTGCCGTATTGTCCATGGCCTGATTACATACATTGAAGAATATGGACCTCTTAAAAAGGGTGGCAACCCTGCTGCATAATTTAAGTGTTCCATATTTTCCAGGTCATCCCTGGAATAAACAGGTTTTACCGGAATTTGCTCAGGGGTCATCCAGTCTTTGGCTATATCATATTTCTTTTCCCACTCTTTACCTCTTATCTGATCTTTTTTCTGAGTTTTAAAGTCTGTATTTTGAAATTTTGGCCTCATCATTTTTTAGATTTTAGATAATTAGACATCTAGATATTAGACAATAAGACATTAGATTGTTTCTATTAGCCCTTCTATGTTTCTAATGTCTATTTGTCTCATATCTATTAAATTAATTGATTCTGAAAACTATAGATCATTTTTTGTAACTCATGCAATAAATCTATCCCCTCATTTAATTCATTTTCTGTAATAAACTGCAAATCATTTGATATTATTAATTGAGTTTCAAGCTCATAAGAAGAAGATTTTGCAATATCCAAAAAATGGCTGAATTCTTTTATTGTTGTTCTTCCTGATCCTTCTGCAATATTTGAAGGAATTGAAATTGAAGATCTTCTAATTTGAGTTGTTAATCCGAACTTTACCTCTTCGGGCAAATTTCCAGTAACCTTATAAACAATTTTCACCAATTCCTTTGATTTCTGCCAGATTTTTAATTCTCTAAAATTATGTTTCATTTTTTTATTCTTTATTAAATGTTATCAAAAATTTATTTTCCTGTCTAATGTCTGTTAGTCTAATATCTATAAGTCTAAAAGTCTTTGAAACTTGCTCAATTCACTTAATAAATTTGATTTTACATGAATAAAATGCTCAATTCCTTTTACTTTTAAATCATCAATTATATTTTTGGGATAACCGGCAACTACTACAATTGCATCATCTTTAACATTGTTGTAAATTTCTGGCGCTATTTCAGCGTATTCATCATCTGAACTACATATTACAACTATATTAGCGCTGGCCTCTTTCGCAACCCGAATCCCCTCCTCTATGGTTTTAAACCCGAAGTTGTCAATTACCTCAAATCCTGCACAAGCAAAAAAATTCATTGCAAAAGTTGCCCTTGCTTTACGCATTGCAAGATTTCCATAAGTAAAAAGAAATACTTTAGGTGTTTTTGATGATTTTTCGGTTTTCAACCGTAATTCTTCAAATGCTTCTGCCCCTCTGTATAGCTTAATTGGTTTTGCTAAAATTTCTTTAGCTTCAACATAGTTATCAGCGCTTTTTCCTATTCTGGTTTTTGCTTTTTCCTTAAAATCCGGATACTGATTAGTACCTAAAAGAACTTCTTTGCGCATAGCTATATTCATATTTCTTTGATTGGCACTTTCTTCAATCAAATTCTGAATAAATCCTTTTTTCAATGCTTCAATGTATCCTCTCTGCCCCTCTATTTCAATGAAAAGTTTCCATGCATGTTCAGCAATTGAATTGGTAAGGTTTTCAATGTAATAAGAACCTGCAGCCGGGTCTACTATTTTTCCCAGGTAAGATTCTTCCTTTAACAGAAGCTGCTGGTTCCTGGCAATTCGATCAGAAAACTCATCCGGTTTTTTATAGGCTGAATCAAATGATTTAACAGTTAATGAATCTGTACCCCCAATTACCGATGACATTGCTTCTGTTGTTGTACGAAGCATATTAACATAAGGATCGTAAATTGTTTTATTCCAGTCAGATGTTGTTGTATGAATATGCATTTGTGTGATACTATCGTTTGAAGGATTGTATGCTTTAACAATATTAGCCCACAATATCCTTGCTGCACGTAATTTGGCAATTTCCATAAAATAATTTGATCCTGCTCCAAATATGAATTGAATCCTTGTAGCAATTTCATCAATTGTAATTGCTTTATCTGTGGTTTTTGACAAATATTCATTCCCCATAGCCAGGCTAAAAGCTAATTCCTGTACAATTGTTGCTCCTGCATTGTTAAAATACTGCCCGTTTACTGATAATATCCTGAAATTTGGTAAGCATTTAGAATCTTCTACAAACTCGCGTAACAATTCAAATGATTTTTCTTCGGTAACAGGAAAATTACCATGTAAAGTGAGATGAATAAACGGATCAAAATCAATTGACCCTTTAATATCTTCAGGATTGCGGTTCCTTTTTCGGGTTAATTCCTCTAAAAACCGGACATATTTTGTAGATGAATACCCGGAAATAAAATTCACTTCAACACTATTTGCCCAAATGTTTTCAAATAATGCGTTGAAATCTTCCTGAGATATTTTTTCATCGTTTTCAAATATGAATCCGAGTGAATTCACGCCTTTCATTAAAACTTCAAGCGCTTTATTATTGGCTTTTTTAATATCATCAACAACAATATCCTGCCTGATCAGCCAATCGTTATCCTTTACTTTATTTCCACGTGTAAAAGGAAATTCTCCCGGATGTGTATCCAAATATTTCTTATCATCTAAATCTTCAGAACGATAATAAGGCTCAACATTAAAACCTTCAATAGGCCTCCAAACCAATTTTTTATCCCTATTGGCTCCTTTAAGGTCTTTTTCAATTTTTTCTTCCCATTGCTGTTTAGAAACAGGAAGGAATTCATTAAAAAGTCCGGATTTTGTTTCGTTTTCTGTCATATTTATTCAAATTATTATCTGTTAAATCTGTGAATAATGAATCGTAATTTTTGAATTTGCTTCAGAGTTTGGTATATATCACTCAGGTGCGCTTCAGTTCAAATCAAAGATTACAGATCACTTTTCATTTACAATACAGTTTGCAAAATTAAGCTATTAATTCATTTGATTTTCAAGAAACAATATGATTTTTGTCAGAGGTTTGGTACTACAGGGTAAAAAAAGCAAATTGGAATAATCTTTTAGATTTAAAAAAAGATTTTAAAACAAGTGATTATATTGGTAATAACAGATATGTATTTAGCATTAAGGGAAATCATTATAGAATTATATGTATAATAATATTTGCTTCAAAAAAAGTATATATCCGATTTATTGGAACACATTCAGAATACGATAAAATTAATGCAAAATATGTTTAACATGCAAACTAACAGAATAAACAGCGAGATAGAATATAATGAAGCAATAAACCGTATTGAAGAGTTATTAATAAAAGTTGGAAACAATACTCCATCGCGTGATCCAAAATTCATTGAACTTGCCAAACTTTCTGACCTTGTGGCAGAATATGAAGAAATTAATTTCCCGGTACCAAAACCAACTTTACAGGAAGTTATTGAACTTCGTATGTTTGAAAGAAAGCTTAATCAGAATTCGCTGGCAATACTCCTTGGAACAAGCCCATCAAGAATAAGTGAATATTTAAAAAATAAACGGGAAATAACATTAAGTATTGCCAGGGCATTATACCAAAAATTAAATATTGATCCTGAAATAATATTAGGCTCATAATTTAAAGGATTTAGCCTCTATTATGCATATAAGCCGCTAATGCACTAATTATAAACAAATTATAATATTTGTTTATAAAATTCATTTGCGCATTAGCGGCTAATAATGAGATGGTTAGTAAAGCTGATGAACTTTTTTCATGACCGAAGAGAGTAATTAATCAGGTTAGATTTTTATATTTGTTACTTCATTTAAACCAACTAACATGATAAGAATATCCCTGATAATTTTGTTTTTCATATCTGCTTCAGTTTATTCACAAGAAATGGAAACCACCTATTATAATGCATCCCAAAAAAGCTCTGAAGGGCCACTAAAGGAAGGCCGTGAACATGGACGTTGGAAATATTGGGATAAACAGGAGCGGCTGACACAGGAGTGTGATTTTAAAAAAGGTGCTGTTCATGGTAAATTGATTTACTATTATGAAAATGGCCAAACACAAAACGAAGGAGAATTTGTTGAAGGAATCCAGGAGGGTAATTTTTTTGAATGGCATGAAAATGGCAAACCTGCAATTCAGGGATTCTTTAAACAGGGACAAAAAGATAGTTTATGGACATTTTGGGATGATGAGGGAAATAAGCGCAAAGAAGAATATTACTTTTTCTATGATTCAGTGCATTTATTAAACACCTGGAACGAAAAGGGTAATAAGGTTATAGATAATGGAAATGGCCATTTTGTATTGTGTTTTTCAAACGGAACTAAAAAAGAAAAAGGGGATTATAAAAATGGTTTAAAACATGACGAGTGGGTTTATTGGTATAAAAATGGCATTAAGTTATCGCAAGGCAAATATAATTTGGGCAACCGGATTGAAAGCTGGAAATCATGGTATGATGATGAAAGCATTAAAAGCGAAATGAATTATGAAAACGGGAAAAATACGCTTTGGTACAGGAATGGGAATAAAGAAATGGAAGGATTTCTTAAAAATGGGAGAAAAAACGGAGAATGGTCATTCTGGTTTGAAGACGGGACATTAAAAAGTACTATAAATTACAACGATGATATTAAAGACGGATTACATACCAATTGGTTTGATAACGGGAATAAAGAATCTGAAGTAAACTTCAGGAAAGGAAAGAAAGATGGTAAAGCCATTTGGTGGCTCGAAAGCGGGCAAGTAGAAATGGAAGGTCATTTTGTAAATGATAAACAGGAAGGTTTGTGGGTTTTCTGGAGAACAAACGGACAAAAAGGGAATGAAGGAGAATTTTCTTTCGGGATGATGCAGGGAACATGGATATATTGGTATGCTAATGGTGAAATATGGAAAACAGGAAAATATGAACAAGACCAGAAAGTTGATTTATGGATTACTTATTATGAAAACAAACAAAAATTTACTGAGGGAGAATTTGTAAATGGGAAGGAAAATGGTTTATGGAAAACATGGTATGAAAATGGCCGGTTGAAAATGCAGGGAACATTTAAAATGGGAATTATGGATGGGTTATGGGAATCATGGTATGAAGATAGTTCCCAAAAATATAAATTAACATACAAAAACCACATAAAAGACGGAGAAGCTATTTACTGGCATTCTAATGGAAATAAAAAGCGGTATGAATTTTTTACCAATGGTGTTCACAACGGAAAATATACAACCTGGCGTGAAAATGGCACAATGTGTATTGATGGCAACTATTTAAACGGAATAAAAGAAGGTGAATGGAACTATTATGATGATTTGGGAGCTAAACGCCGGCAAGAATTTTATCATAATAATGTTGAAACAGGCAAATGGCAATCATGGTATGATTTCGGGGGACAGGAAGGCGAGATCAACTATAAAAATGGGATGAAACATGGCCTGGTGATTTATTATGATAAAAAAGGGGGAGTGATTTACGAAGCAATTTACAAAGAAGACAAACTCATGAAAAAGAAGGTTGACAATGTACAAAAGTAAAAAAAGGAAGAACTAAAATTACTTTTTTATTAAAATTAACGAGTCGGGGAATGCGTTTTCAATAAGGGCATATTTTAATACAAAATTTTGAAGTTCTGTCGTTTTTGCTGTTAACAGGATTGTTTCATCGGATCTTACATAGTCAATATTAATTCGTTTATTTTCCACAGATTCTTCAAGCCAGATTGGATTAAGTATTTTTATAACAATCTGGTTTTTCGATATCCTTATTTTTGAAAAAGTGTGAACAGGATATAAATGGGTTTGATATAAATAATTAGAAGATTTTAGCTCACTAGGATAAAGGTCAATAAATAAAAAATCACCAAGCTTAACCAGATGAGCTTCAAAGAGTGCAGCATCATTATTTTCAGAATGATTTAACCAATACTCTTTTTTACTTTTCTGTGAAAATGTCCAGGTTTCCTTCGACTTAATTTCTATCCAGGTTCCTATTAATTCATTATTATAAACTAAATCTTCTTCTGTATATAAAGGATTTAAGGATGGAACACATCCACTGATTATCCATAAAAAAGAAATTAAAAATATACTGAGCCTTGTTTTCATTGTTTCTTTGGTTAATTTTATTTTCTTTCATTAAATATACCAATTTATATTTTATATAATGGCATAACCGGCTTGTAGTTATTATCTGGAATTTTTACCATCTGTTTTATTTGTCCCAAACAGGTGGTGTTTCAAGCCCTGCGAGGGTTTATCCCGATAGCTATCGGGACCCACGCAGGGTTACAAAATAAGATATCTTAAGTAAAAGACTTTAACTACATTGCAAAAGAATAATAAGTTATGTATTCAAAAACTTTCCCTGCTGAAAAAATTAATATAAAGCAATTGCTTCCTATTATTTCATTTATTCTATTACCTGTATTGTTGTACTTTTTTAATCTGATCTCATTAATTGTGCTTATACAATTTTTATTGTTATCTGTATTATGTATTATAATAATTATTATCTGGCATTTTAATACAAAAATTATTATAACAGAGCAATCTATTTCTTATCGTTCGGTATTTAAACGATATACAATTAAATGGAAAGATGTAAAAAAGGTTGGAACTTTTACCGCTACAGGATTAACAATTACAGAATTTGACAGTAGTTACAAAAATGGATTTTTCAATGTGCTTTATATTTATGTTACCACTAATAAAGATTTAAAAATAGGAATGGTTAAAAAGAGCAGCAATGCTTTTATCCGGTTTTATTATGATGAAAATGCTTATGCTATGATTAAAAAATTTACTTTATTTCAGGAATTAAACCTTAATTAATCAGGCTTCTTTTAATAGGTATAAATAATATTAAAACGGCAGGTTAGTTAAATCAACATTTCCACCACTTATTATTATTCCAACTCTCTTATTCTTAAATTTTCCTTTATTCTCCAATATTGCTGCCAAAGGAACAGCTGATGAAGGTTCTATAATAATTTTCATGCGTTCCCATATCAATTTCATTGCTTCAACAATTGACTTTTCGCTTGCTAACAAAATATTATCAACATTATTCCTGATTATTTCAAATGTCAAATCACTTAAAGATGTTAGTAATCCATCGGCAATTGTTTGAGGATTAACACTGGGAATTAATTTCCCCGATTTAAACGATTTAAATGTATCATTGGCCATTTCCGGTTCAGCAGCAATAACTTCAATATTTTTACTTATTCCCTTAGCTGATATTGAGGTTCCGCTTAACAGGCCTCCTCCACCTACAGGAGCTATTATAATTTCTAAATCTTCTTTTTCCTTTAATAATTCCAGTGCTGCCGTTCCCTGTCCACATATTACATTGAAATTATCATATGGATGAATAAAATATGCCCCTGTTTCCTTTTGCACTTTATCAAGTGTTGTTTCCCTTGCTTCAAGAGTTGGTTTACAAAAGAATATTGTAGCATCATATCCTGAAACAGCTTTTTTTTTAATTTCAGGTGTATTTTCAGGCATTACTATATAAGATGGTATTTTTCTGTTTTGCGCAGCTAATGACAACGCTGCTGCATGATTGCCCGAAGAATGTGTTGTAACTCCTTTTTTTGCTTCCTGTTCACTTAAGTTCAAAACTGCATGAGTAGCACCACGAAACTTAAAAGCACCGACTTTCTGAAAATTTTCACATTTGAAATATATGTCAGCACCAATTATGCTATTTATACTTTTCGAAGATAAGACAGGGGTGTTATGAATGTATGGTTCTATTTTGTTATGAGCACTAATAACATCTGAAAGAACAGGAAGTATCATTGTTCAAACATTAGGATTTTCAATTCTTCCCATAAACAGGATAATATTACTACTGTTTTCTTTAATTATGAAGATAAACGGACGATTTGCCCTAAACGTTTTTTTATAAATAGAAGATTTTTCACGCATAATAACAACCGTTACAGCAGCTGCCTCTGAACCTTCTTCATTGACTTCAATGAAGCTTTTATGTTTTACCTTATCAATTTGCAAATCTTGCATCCCTGTCATTCCCGAAAAATCTGCAGCTCGCGAAAAAGCTATTGGCATTCCCAAATCACTCAAAACTTGTTTAAATTCTTTTTCATACTTTGTTTTAAATTTGGGTATATAAACATCAATACTTGTTAAACTCAGTGAATTATTCCATTTCAGATATTCCTCAAGCAAAAATTCCTTTTCAAAGTTTTTAATGCCAATTTTTTTATTTGGCAATACAATCATCATTGATAACTTTTCTCCGGAATATGGTAATTCTAAAACCTGTGCATGCTCACCATCAAAATATTTTAAAGTGTCCGATAAAAACATGAAATCAGTTTTAACATTTCGTTTATCATTTAAAACAAATGTACTTTTTCTGGTTTGTTTTTTGTCAAAAGTATATTTCCATGTCCCTTTAAAGTATATTGCATTTGCTAATACTAATCTGGCAATTTTAAAATCATCAGGATTTACAATTTTTGTTATTTTCCCATGAGTTTTTTCACTTGTCCAATCATTAATGATCTGCGCGGTTTTAATTCCATCGCTCATATCAACATTTCGTGCAATTGCTTTATAATTTTCAGCCAATAATTCAAAATAAGAATCAAGAAATTTCCAGTTTATATCTGCCCAAACTCCATTTGCCAGTTCTAGTTGTATGTTGCCTTTACTTAATTCATCTAATGATTCATTTAAAAGCGCAATGGATTTGTGAATGCTTTTATTATTTTCATCAAAGTGCAAAACATTGGCCATTTGTGATTTAGTTTCTCCATTTGCCCCGGCATATGTCATTGATAAAGCCGAAGACAAGCTGTATGGTGAATAGAAAATATTGCCTTCATCATTTTCCAGCTTTTTATAGATATCAAAAGCAAATTTATTATTGGCTTCTATAATAGTATTAAATGACGCCTCTTTTTCCTCAGAACATTTAAAATTTGGTCCTGATAAAACCAGGAATGTAATAAGAAGGGAAATAACTTTCTTGTTTTTCATCTGTTTATCTTAATTTGAAGAATTAACCCGAATTGCTAGAACGCAAAAGGATCGTCGCCTTCGTTTTTATATTTTGACTTTAAGTCTTGTAAGTAATTATCTACAAATTCACTGGACTTGTCATTAAATAAATACCAGAGCCTTTTAAACGGATTTTTTATAATTACCTCTTCTGACATTTTAATTGCAGTTGTTTTTCCATCTAAATCCTTTAATTGTATTACACGTAATCTGTTTTTCCCTTGCGATTCAATCGATTCACGAACTAAATCAAATTCCGTTATTTTAATTGTTTTTAGTAAAAGTGAATCGCCATTCACATATTTTTCAACCCAAACCTGTAATCCATCTCTATCCTCTTTCTGAATTATCGTATCTAAATCTGATCGCCATGATGCTTCATTATAATGGCAGCCAACATCAGCCATAACAAAAAAATATATCTTGTCAACTGCAATTATTTTTGAAACTATTTTTTCGCCAGGCAATGAATAACCAACTATCAATAAAACGATGAACAAAAAAATCACTGCCAGTAAAACTTTTGTAATAATTTTCATGAAGTTTAATCTTGATACATGCTAAAATTAAAAAAAAAATAAAAACTTTCCTACCTAAACAAAAAATTCATGCTACAATTTAAAATGACTTAAAATTATATTTATTGTATTTTTACCAAAAAAACAAGAAACCGAAAAATCCGTACCGAATGTACCATTTAATTGATATTGTTGAAAATGCATGGGAAAACAGGCAATTACTTAGTAATATTGATACACAAGATGCAATAAAAGAAGTAATCAAATTGTTAGACCAGGGTAAATTAAGAATAGCTGAACCTAAAAATGAAAACACCTGGATAGTAAATGAATGGGCAAAAAAAGCTGTTATATTATATTTCCCTATCCAGAAAATGGAAGTAATAGAAATACCACCATTTGAATTTCATGATAAAATTGCGTTGAAAACAAATTATAAAGAACTTGGTGTGAGAGTTGTTCCACATGCAATTGCCAGGTATGGTTCTTATCTTGCAAAAGGAGTAATAATGATGCCGTCGTATGTAAATATTGGAGCCTATGTTGATGAAGGAACTATGGTTGACACCTGGGCAACAGTAGGTTCATGTGCGCAAATTGGTAAAAATGTTCATTTAAGTGGTGGTGTTGGAATTGGTGGTGTTCTTGAACCCGTGCAAGCTTCTCCTGTTATCATTGAAGATGATTGCTTCATTGGTTCCCGTTCGATAGTTGTTGAAGGTGTAAAGGTTAAGAAAGAAGCAGTTTTAGGGGCAAATGTAGTAATTACAAAATCAACAAAAATAATTGATGTAACAGGCAATTCTCCAAAAGAGCTTAAGGGTGTTGTCCCTGAACGTTCAGTTGTTATACCAGGTTCATATAATAAAACATTCCCGGCTGGGGATTTCCAGGTTTCATGTGCATTAATCATTGGAAAACGCAAAGCTTCAACTGATTTAAAAACATCATTAAATGATGCTTTAAGGGAATATGATGTTGCTGTTTAGCTAATATTAATTAGATATAGAATGCGAATTGGATTTGATGCAAAGCGGGCTTTTTATAATAGAAGTGGTTTGGGAAATTATAGCCGCCAAACAATTTCTATATTAAGTCGTTTT
>DAOVJU010000198.1 GCA_030632095.1 Chlorobiota bacterium | reverse complement strand
TCAATATCTTCTAAATCAACCGGGCTTGGCTTTTTATGTTTTCCATGCAATGAAATTACAGGTAATCCGGTTTTTCGGTCAATATTATTGCGTATTATTTCCCCGGCATCGCCAGTTCCCCGGAATCCATGCTCCGGTCCAAAAATCTTTTTAACCTTTACTCCTAAACTTATTAAGGTATCAACTATATGGGCATTATCAATAACTGAAGTTTGGTTAGCTACAATAGCAATTCGTGAATGTTTTATTAACGAAAGATATTTTTCCAACTGCTCTGCTCCGGTATGTATTTTTTGTTTCTTAAATTCTTTATCGCACCCTGATGATCCTATAAAACCAATAAAAAATATTAAAAGAAATGCAATTATAAATGTACTCTTCATATTAATTAGTGCCTGTCCATAAAGTCAAACAAATTATGAATTAAAGCACCAAATAACAAATAACAAATAACAAATAAATTCCAAATATTAATTATCAAACAATCAAACAACTTGAAATTGTTTTGGTCATTGAATTTTTGAACATTCTGCGAATGCAGAAGCTACTCTGTGGAGGCGCTGTTATTTATTTGAAATTTGGTGCTTGTCATTTGTGATTTTACTATTTTTGTAAACATTTAAAATTAAATTAAAAATTTTGAATACTGAACTTTTCATAGCAAAGCGCATTATTTCGGATAAAAACCTTCAAAACAATTACACCCGGCCCATAATTAATATTGCAATTGTTGCAATTGCTATAAGTCTTGCTGTAATGATTTTATCAGTTGCCATTGTTACAGGCTTTAAAAATGAAATCCGGTCTAAAGTAATAGGTTTTGGATCTCATATTCAAATTGTAAATTTAGATGCAAATTATTCTTACGAAACATTTCCCATAAATAAAAATCAGGATTTTTTACCTGATATTGAAAAAATCAGCGGGATAAACCACATCCAGACATTTTCAACTAAACTAGGAATAATTAAAACTAAAGAAGATATCCAGGTAGCAGTACTAAAGGGTATTGATAAAAATTTCGATTGGGCTTTTTTTAAAAAAAATCTTACTGATGGTAATATTTTTGACTTAAATGATTCAACTACTATAAATAAAATTGTTCTGTCAAATTATTTAGCATCACTTTTAAAATTAAAAGTTGGAGACAATATAATCATGTATTTTGTCCAGAAACCATTAAGGATGCGAAAATTTACTATTGCAGGAATTTATGAAACCAGCATAGATGAATTTGATAAGTTGTTCATTTTAGCTGATATGAAACATATTCAAAAATTAAATAATTGGGAAGAAAATCAAATTAGTGGTTTTGAAATTCTAATTGATGATTTTGAAAATCTTGATTATATTAAAAACGAAGTGAACAATGTAGTTGGTTTTAATTATGACCCACATCAGGAACAATTAAAAGTTGTTGGCATTAATGAAAAATTCCCGCAAATATTCGACTGGCTCGAATTACAAAATATAAATGTTTGGGTTATTTTAATTCTGATGATTATTGTTGCCGGGTTTAATATGATTTCCGGTTTGTTAATTTTAATACTTGAACGAACAAATATGATAGGGATTTTAAAAGGACTTGGAAGTCAGAACAAAAGCATTAGAAGGATATTTTTATACCAGGCTATATATATTACAGGAAAAGGTTTGTTATGGGGAAATCTGGTTGGTTTGCTAATTTGTATATTCCAGTACAAATTTGGGATAATAAAGCTTGATCCGGCAACTTACTATATTGATACTGTTCCTATAAATTTCAATTGGATATATTTTTTATTCCTTAACATTGGAACTTTAATTATAACATATTTAATGCTTATTTTACCTTCTTATGTTATAACCAGGATTAGTCCGATAAAAGCAATAAAATTCAACTAATTTTTCTAATTTTGAATAGAAAAGTAAAACATTATAATTACAAATAATATGATAACAACAGAACAGGTAAATGATCTGTTAGAGCGTGAGCAGGCGCTGAGGAGGTATCTTTGACATCGACAATAAATTGAATCAAATTGAAGAAGAAGAAAAGAAAACACAAGTTCCAAACTTTTGGGATGACCCAAAAGCTGCTGAAAAACAATTAAAACTTATAACAGACCTTAAAAACTGGACGAATGCTTATCATGAAGTAAAATCCGGTGTCGATGATTTAAATGTTCTTCTGGAGTTTCATAAAGAAGGTGAAGCTTCTGATGAAGAAATTGAAGAATACTATAAAAACACAATTGGCCTGGTAGAAAAACTGGAATTTAAAAATATGCTCCGTAAAAAAGAAGATAAATTTGGAGCATTGGTTAAGATTAATTCCGGAGCAGGAGGAACTGAAAGCCTTGATTGGACCGACATGTTAATGCGCATGTATTTACGCTGGGGTGAAAGAAATAATTACAAAGTAAAAGAACTTGATTTTCAAGCTGGAGATGAAGCAGGAGTAAAATCAGTTACTCTTGAATTTGCAGGTGATTATGCCTATGGAAATCTTAAAAGTGAAAGCGGTGTTCATCGCTTAGTCCGCCTTTCACCTTTCGATTCTAATAATAAAAGACATACTACATTTGCCTCTGTTTTTGTGTCACCAATTATTGATGAATCAATTGAAATTACGATTAACCCTGCTGACATAACATGGGAGACTTATAGGTCAAGTGGAGCAGGGGGACAAAATGTCAATAAAGTAGAAACTGCAGTTCGTTTACGCCACCAGCCAACTAATATCATTATTGAAAACTCTGAAACGAGATCACAACATAAAAATAAAGAAAATGCATTACGCCTTCTCAAATCGCAACTTTATGAGTTGGAATTAAGAAAAAAGATGGAAGAAAAAGCAAAAATAGAAGGACAGAAACTAAAAATTGAATGGGGTTCGCAAATCAGAAGCTATGTATTACACCCTTACAAAATGGTAAAAGATATGCGTACAGGGTGCGAAACATCTAATGTTCAAGCTGTTCTTGATGGCGATTTAGATGCATTTATTAAAGCCTACTTAATGGAATTTGGTGGAAAAATATAATTTTAATATTCAATAATTAATTGAAAAATGATAAGATTTTTTTTGGTTATTTTTATTCTAATTGCTTTCTCTTTCAAATCTAAGGCACAATGTAATAATGAATTGATTGAAATGTGCTTAAAAGATATCGGAGAAGCTACTTATTTAAAAGAATTTCCTGTTAAACTTAAAAAAGGAAAGAAAGGAAAATCACCTCCTTATTCCAGGTATGCCATTGTCTTAAAAAAGGGGACACAATACCGGTTTAATGTGAAAAATGATATTGCAAACTCATCATTTGTAATACTTTCATTATTAAATGATTATAAAGTTTATGGCAGAACTTATGATAAAACTGAAAATAAGGATTATACAACATTTGATTTTTATTGCAAAAATACCGGAACTTATTATATATCCTTAACATTTAAAGACAGTAAGGAGGGTTGCGCAGTAGGGATGCTTTCAATGGTAGATATATTCAAGATTTATTAATTAATACTATAACTAAAAATTTATTTAAAATGAAAATCAGGATTGAAAAGGACACAATGGGAAACGTAGAAGTTCCTGCCGACAAGTATTGGGGAGCTCAGACACAACGTTCAAAAAACAATTTTAAAATTGGCCCGGAAGCTTCAATGCCAAAAGAAATAATCCAGGCTTTTGGGTATTTGAAAAAAGCGGCTGCATTAACAAATAATGAGCTTGGGGTTTTACCCGATGAAAAGAAAGATATAATTGTAAAAGCCTGCAATGAAATTATAGAAGGAAAATTAGACGATCAGTTTCCTTTAGTAATCTGGCAAACAGGCTCCGGAACCCAATCAAACATGAATATTAATGAAGTAGTTGCAAACCGCACACATGTATTGAATGGAAGTAATCTGGGTGAAGGAACCAGATTAATTCACCCTAACGATGATGTAAATAAATCACAATCATCAAATGATACTTTTCCAACTGCAATGAGCATTGCCGGATATAAAATGATAGTTGAAACAACTATTCCCGGTATTAAATTATTAAGAGACACACTGGCAAAAAAAGTTGAAGAGTTTAATGCTTTTGTTAAGACCGGCAGAACCCACCTGATGGATGCTACTCCATTAACATTGGGAATGGAATTTTCAGCCTATGTTTCTCAACTCGATCATGGTTTAAAAGCGCTTGAAAACACCTTACCTCATCTTGCTGAAATTGCACTTGGAGGGACAGCAGTTGGTACAGGATTAAATACACCCAAAGGTTACTCAAAGCGTGTGGCTGAAATAATTGCCGAATTAACAGGGTATCCTTTTGTCACTGCGCCAAACAAATTTGAAGGCCTCTCAGCACACGATGCTGTTGTTGGAATTTCCGGCGCTTTAAAACAATTGGCCGTTAGTCTTATGAAAATTGCACATGATATCCGTGTATTGGGCTCCGGGCCACGTTGCGGTATCGGAGAAATAGATCTTCCTGAAAATGAGCCTGGATCATCCATTATGCCGGGTAAAGTAAATCCTACGCAAGTTGAAGCAATTACTATGGTGTGTGCCCAGGTAATAGGAAATGATGTTTCAATTTCTATTGGTGGAATGAATGGCCATTACCAGTTAAATGTTTTCAAACCTGTCATGATAAGTAATTTGCTCGAAAGTGCCAGGTTATTAGGCGATGCTTGTGTTTCATTTACTAATAATTGTGTTGTGGGAATAACTGCAAATGAAGCAAATATTAAGAAAAACCTTGAAAATTCATTAATGCTGGTCACTTCTTTAAACACACATATTGGTTATGAAAGTGCGGCTAAAATTGCAAAAAAAGCACATAAAGAAGGATTAACACTCCGTGAATCAGCCCTTGAACTTGGCCTGGTTACCGAAAATCAATTTAATGAATGGGTTGATCCGGGCAAAATGATCGGTTCGCTTGAATAATATTTAAATATCTTTTATTGTCTTAAAACAAATAGGATGTCATCCCGGACTTGATCCGGGATATCCTTCTTGGTAAGTAGACCTGAAACAGATTGCTATTCCGCAGACCAAAGTTTGCGATATACTTATTTGGCCGGCACTAATTGTGAATTACATAAAAGAAATAAAGAAATAACTAAATTATGTATAAAAGATATTATATTACTTTAATAGTAACAATCTTTATTATTTTAGGTTTAAATGCTCAAGATAAATATTCCGAAATTGAAGTAAATCTCGTTAACCAGTTTCATTATGAATATCCTAGTAATATAATAGGATTAACTTATGATGGAGAATTTATTTGGTTTTATGACTTAATAACAGATTCTTTAATAGCTATTAATAAAGAAACAGGTAAAAAAGAATATGGCTTTCCAATTCCAATGCTTCCTTATATTTATGGATTAGCTTTTGATGGGGAGAACTTTTGGGCTTCTGCAAATCAATTTTATCTTTATAAAATTGATCATGAAAACGGTTCAATAATAACCTCTTTTCATATTCCATATTCTGTTGCAACAAATGCCTGTATAACAGGACTAACATGGTGTAATAATACTCTTTATTGCACATATGATGCTGGTTATAGTAGCATGATATTAGGAATTGATGTTGATAATATTATTTGTGTTGATACACTTGGTACGGGTGGATGTGGTCACTCAAGTGGACTAACTTTCTTTAAGGATTATTTTTGGATAAATGATTATATTGATATTAAAATCAGAAAATTAAATCCTGAATACGGTCAATATGAAGGATGGTTTTCACATTACTATCTTTGTTACAAATTGGTTGGTATTACAAATGATGGTGAATATATGTATTGTTCTGATAACTTTCGTAATATATATAAATATGAAATTATTGATACTACTGTTGATATTATAAATAAACCAAACATTGTATCAAATAATGTTAAAATAAATGCTTATCCCAATCCAACTTCAAATGAGGTAAAAATAGAATTTTCTTTGTCAGAAAAATCAATTATAAATATTGATATTTTTGATGAAAATGGAAGAATGGTTAATAATTTAATTACAAATAGATTATTCAATAAAGGAAAACATTTTGTTTTATGGAATTCGACTAATATTTCAACAGGTATTTATTTTATAAAATTAATAACGCAAAATAACACTTATAATCAAAAATTAATAATTAAATAAGGAGGAAATTAAAATCTTGTTTTTAATCCTTATGACGAAGGAAAAGAACGGTGGTACCCTTATCCTGAATTTTGGTATGACGCTGTAATTTTGTATAATGAACTGAAAAATGAAGGTTATACAGATAATAATATATATCTGCTTTTTGGAAGAGGTTATGATTATGAACCAACTACTTTCCCGATTGCACCAAAATATGATCCTGAGCCAAATATCATAGACTATCCAGCAAGAGTAGAAGCTGTTGAAAGTATTTTTGAGTGGCTTAGGGATAGTAATACTACCGAAAATATTCCTGCATTAACAGAAGACGATTTTTTGTTCGTCTGGACCTACGATCATGGTGGGCCTGGTGACACCTGTCCACTCCCGCACGAAGACAGTGTGTACTTGTGTTTGATGAATAATAAAAAAATATGGGATTGGGAATTTGCGGAATTGGTAAACCAAATTAGTTGTAATAAAAAAGCCACAGATTCACAGATTT
>DAOVJU010000404.1 GCA_030632095.1 Chlorobiota bacterium | reverse complement strand
TTCAATTGATAAATTGAATTTACCATCTAAATCAGTAATGGTTCCTTTAGTAGTTCCTTCAACAAAAATTGTTACTCCCGGAAGAAATTCACCGGTAGCTTCATCAAATATAGTTCCCCTGATAAAGCCGTTTTGTCCATTTAATTGCAGAAATATTAACAGTAAGAATAATGTTAAGGAAAGATTTAAGCGCATAGAATAAATTTATTGCTCTTTGATAATAATACTAAAACACGCAAGCTGTAAAACCTGCGTGTCATAGTTATTGTATTAAAATATCTTGTTTAGAAGTTACTTAATGCACCTGAAACAGCAGCCCATGACCAGTTACTAAATTCAGATACTTCAGCACTTACTGCGTTAGCACCTGCAGCAACTTCAGTTACAAAAGCATCGCTACCATCTTTAAAAAAATCTGTTACTGCAAGTGTATCTGCAGGAAGAGTAGTTTCAAAGTTTGTAAATGTGCAAGTAAAATCAGTTGGGATTTGATCGAAATCCTGGCCCACTGTTAAATCAAAGAAATAGATACCATCCATATCAACATTAGAATTTGCATCAAGATCAACCAGGCCGTCAGCATCTAAAGCTTGAACCGAACCGTTTTTTATAGTATGCTTAGCTTCCATGGTGCCTTCAGGGCCATCAAGCTCAAAACATTCGTCACCTGGATTAATTATGATAAAATTATCTAGTGTTCCTCCCCATGACTGGTCAGTATCAATCGCATCATCGCCTGTATTCCAAACAAGGGCATTAGAAACATTTACTGTTCCACCAAACCATTCTATCCCATCGTCTTGATTAGATACAATTTCAATATATTCAATTGTTGTACCTGATCCAACGCCTCCAAGTGTTAAACCGTTAATTTCGTTGCCTTCACCAATGTTTGCACCACCATGACGAATTGAAATATATTTAATAGAACCTGAGTTATCAGTTGCGTCAGTACCACCGTAAAGACCATTTTGATCAGATGCAGGAATACCTTCAATCTGTACCGATTCTGCATCGGCTGAGATTGGAGCATTTCCTAAAACTATTAAACCGCCCCAAAGGCCGTTTAAATTTGGATCAAGGTTTGGACTGGCAACCTCTCCAGGCTCGATTTCGTCAGCAATTGTTGTAAAAATAATAGGCTTTGAAGATGTACCTTCTGCCATTAATTTACCACCACGTGCTATTAAAAGAGCAGTAGCACTAGTACCTGTACCAGCTTCACCTTTAATAATTACTCCTGGTTCAATGCTTAGAGTAACTCCGGACAATACAGCAATACGACCACCAAGAATGTAAGTTTTGCCTTCTTCCCATGTAGTATTTTCTGAAATGTTGTCAGTAATTACATTATCAGTAACAACCGGATCAAGATCTGCTGTTTCTTCATCACATGATATCATACCGATTATCAAACCGGCAATAAGGAGAAATAATAAGTTTTTTTTCATTTTTTCATTTTTTGAATTTGATTAATTATTTTCATGGTACAAATGAACAGCTAAAAGTTTTTGTATATGTTATTTGAACTTTAATCAAATATTAAGTTTATAAGAATGTTTTTTAGTTATTAACCTAAATTTAATATTGAGTATAAATAAAATCTATATAGTTTCGCAAACATAATTCAATAAATTAAAGAAGTGAATGAATAGATTAAGGACAAGAACAATTATTTTAATAAATGCTTTATTAATTAGCATTATTGCTCTTATTTCATATTTGATAATATACTTGTCAGACGATATTAAAGGATATGTAATTATAGTTTTTGCGATTTTGGTTTTTTGTATTAGTTTTATTACTATAAATTTTTCCATAAATAAATTAGTATTAGACAGGATTTTGCCTTTGTATAAATTAATTCAAAAAACCAGCATTTCAGATGCGGTATTAAAAAGGGAATTGAAGAATGCTGATCCCATATTAACCTTTACAAAAGATTTTGATTCATGGACTCGTGAAAGATCAAGTGAGTTAAAACAACTTACAGAACTTAAAAAATACAGAAAAGAATTCTTAGGCAATGTTGCCCATGAATTGAAAACTCCATTATTCAACATACAAGGATACATATATACATTACTGGATGGTGGCCTGGAAGATACAAGCATAAACAGAAAATATTTAGAGCGAACAGATAAAAGTATAGACCGGTTAATTGCAATTATTAAGGATCTTGATTCAATTTCAAGATTAGAATCAGGGGAACTTGAATTGATTTATGAAGAGTTCAATATTGCAGCCATAGTGGATGATATTTTTGAAATGCAGGAATTAAGGGCAAGAAATAAAAATATCAGATTAGAAATTGAAAAGAAACCATTGCATCCATTGTTTGTAATGGCTGATAAAAAGCGGATATTTCAAGTAATAAATAACTTAGTAGTTAATTCAATTAACTATGGAAAAGAAAATGGATATGTAAAAATCAGCTTTTTTGTATTTGACCAGAATGTAATAGTTGATGTTTCAGATGATGGATTAGGCATTAAAAAAGGGCATTTGCCCAGAATTTTTGAACGTTTTTATCGTGTTGACAAAAGCAGGTCGAGAGAACAGGGCGGTACAGGTTTGGGTTTATCTATTGTAAAACATATTATAGAAGCACATAACCAAACAATTAATGTACGGAGTGAAATTGATAAGGGAACTTCAATTGCTTTTACTTTAACGAAAAGTATTAAATAGGCTGCAATTTAACAAAAGCCACGAATTCAAGAATAAAGTATGCCACGAATTCATGAATAAAAAAATATTCGCAATGCAACCAATCAGTTGTGCAAACCATTGATAATTAGTTTTTTCAAAAATCAAATAACACATTTCTCGCAGATTTTCGCTGAAACTTGATAGACCTTTTTATTGATTCTGCGTAAATCGGCGAATTAATCAGCGTTTTATCAGCGGGAACAATTTCATAAATATTACTGATTAGTCACTTTGCAGTAAATTCGTGCATTCGTGGCAAAAAAAGCATTCGTAGCTAGAAAAAAAGCTAATAGCAATTATTCAACAAACTTATATCCAACACCTTTTACAGTTTCTATATGGTTTTCTCCAATTTTTTCACGAAGCTTTCTAATATGAACATCAATGGTCCTGTCACCTACAATAACATCTTCGCCCCAAACTTTATTAAATATCTCATCACGAGTGTACACTTTATTAACTTTAGTTGCAAGTAATTCCAATAATTCAAACTCTTTTCTGGGCAATTTAATTTCTTTTTCTTCTTTCAGAACAATATATCTTTCGCGATCAATAACCAGTTTGCCCCTGGTAATAACATTTTCACTGATTATATCACCCTCTGCCGATGCAATATCAACACGTTTTAATAAGGCTTTTATCCGGCTAATAAGCACCCTGGGTTTTACAGGCTTTTTTATATAATCATCAGCTCCGGCTTCAAAACCTGCAATTTGAGAATAATCTTCACCCCTGGCTGTTAAAAAAGCAATAATACATTTCTTTAATTCTGGTATTTTTCGTATTTCTTCACAGGTTTCAATTCCATCCATCTCTGGCATCATCACATCAAGCAGAACAAGATGAGGCCGGATTTTTGATGCTATTTCTATGGCTTTTTTACCATTTTGGGCAGTTGAAATATTGAATCCTTCCTTTCGTAGGTTATATCCTAAAAATTCAAGAATATCCGGTTCATCATCCACTAAAAGAATTTTATAATCTTTATCATTCATATTTTTTAAAATCAATAACTAAGCAAATCAACAAAAAAAATACATTTATAATATTAAGAAATTGTAAAGTTTTATAAATATTGCTACAGATGAACTCATTAAAAGCCACAGACTTTGTCTGTCGAAGACTAACTAAGTGTTGTCTGAATTAGATAGACTACGTCTGTCGAAGACAGATTCACAGATTTATTAAAACACATATTAAATTGTTCTTTATGGTTATTATATTTTTATTCGTGCGTTTGTGGCTAATAATAAGATGATCATGAAACCTTATTTTTTATCTTATAAGGTACATTTTCCCAAATCCTTTTTGAAAATAATCATCACCACCGCTACTTCTGTGTTCAATCTTTTTGCCATAAAGTTTAGCATAAACCCGGTAAAAATATAAGCCATTAGCCAGCCTGTCACCAAACATATCGGT
>DAOVJU010000102.1 GCA_030632095.1 Chlorobiota bacterium | reverse complement strand
TTCCTGTGAGTCGAAAGCCCGCGCTTACCTTTATTTTTTGTAGTTTGGCTTCTCATGACAAAAAACTTATGAATTAATCAGGCTAAATGATCTTTGATGCTCCTTAAAAGTTTTTTCCGGGTGGTCATCTATAAGCTATACCATTCGGCTCAGTATAGATTCATAAATAGAAATTATTCTATCTGCTATAATGTTACTATCTAAATGTAAAATATTATCTCTCCCCTGGGTCTTACCATTAAATTCCAATGCTTTTTTTAATTTACTTGCCACATCTACAGGGTCAAACGAAGTTATATAACAACCAGGCGTGGAGCCTATTATGGCCTTAATGTCTCCCACATCTGTTGCGATAATTGAAGTATTACACGCCATGGCTTCTTTGATTACGTTAGGAGAACCTTCAGATATAGACGTCATTAAGACAACGTCAGATGCATTTAAATAAAACGGCACGTCATGAAAATCAACACCGTGGACAACCTGTAATGACACACCATTATCATTTAAAATCTCTATTGCTTTTTCTGCAAGCGTGTAATTTTTTTCTTTTCTTTCCGGATTAGCGAAAAACAATACAATTTTTTTATTCTCGGGAAAATTAGTATGTTTTTTTGCGACACTTAATTCAATTGGTTTCAAGACATTTAAATCAACCCCATTTGGAATAACTACTATCGAATTAATTCCGAGTATCTCTTTCATATTCTCCGATTTCACAATAGTAATTTTCCAAATATATCTTGTGAAAAATATAATTAATTTACGCATAAAAACACTTTTATGAACATCACTTCCCATCAGTGATGCTACAACTGGTTTCCTGGATGAAATAGCGGCAACAAAAGCTGACAATGAATAATGGGCATGGATTAAATTTATGTCTTCCTTTCTAACATAATTTCCAAGAATGAATATATTCTTAAGATATCCAAAAAGACCTTTCCCTTTTATATTAAAGTATGAAACAGAAACACCTTGTTTAGAAATTGAAAGCCCTTGATTTTTTATAATAGGACTGATACCAAACTTTGTATTTCCGCTACTGACAAAAAGAACCTTCATTAAAGTAATATTAGTCAACTCTTCTATATTCGATTTTATAATTTTTAGGGTAAAAGGCAAAAAACAAAATAAGGGATAGAAAGTCTTTAACGAGATGGTACCCCAATCTTGACAAAAAATAGCTAAATAGGTGCCTGGAATGGTTAATGGTATTTATAGCTGATCTTACGATTAAGATCACGGGGTAAAATAAGAAACACAAAGGGTGGACAAGTATCCCGAATAATATTGACACTAACAAAGAAACCATGGTATAATCTTGTCTGAAATAAGATTTAAAAAAGTATTTATTAAATAAGTGATCCCGTAAAAGTAGGGATTTATTATAAAAAACATTAAAATTCCAAATGTTTGCCCACATCCTGTTATTATCAGAATGAGATATGGTATGATGGACACAAATTAAATCAAGCAACCTAAGAATTTGGTGTCCTGCTTTTGATAATCTCAATGAAAGATCCAGGTCCTGGCTTCGTTTATATTTTGAGCGCATGCCCCTCACCTGATCCCATAAAACTTTATTAATAATAAAAACACCCCCTGTTGAATTCATATAGGTAGGTTCATACATCTGTTTGTAATGATACTTTTTTTTAAGAAAACCCCATTCTTTATCGTATAAATAATCCAAAACCTGCCCCGTAAAGTAGGGAAATTTAATTATTCCGTTCAGGTTATTTGCCACAAAATCAGGGTCAATCTCCATATCTCCATCAATGAAAAACAACCATTTTCCTTTGGATTCTTGAGCACCAATATTACGGGCAATGGCTGAATTGGCATGACCTGTAATTTCAAAAACCTTAAGGTCTTTGAATTGCTTTGCTATCTGGATACTGTTGTCGGAAGATTTGGAGTCAACATAGATAACCTCATAAGCATCATTTAATGATTGATCGGAAGCGTAGAAAATACTTTTCAGGCACTTTTCCAGTTTCCAGCCTTCGTTGCGGCCAATAACAATAAAAGATATTTTCATTGACTTGATTATGGTTTATTGTAAATGTATCTTGTTATGGTTCTGTATTTGATAGTTGTTTTCAATGATTGTAAATCTTGCTAAAATGAACCCAAGAACATAAAAAGAAAAACTTCTGGAAAAGAAAATAAAAAAGCCATCAATAGCGCTGTTAATAATTAAAGAGGTAAATAGAGCTAAAAATGCGTAACTCAGTAATCGGATTTCTTCATTATCATGTGCAGTTATTTTCCTGAATTTTTTATACTTCCGGTAAAGAATATAAAAAACCCTGAGATAGATTAAAAACCCAATTAAGCCCAAAGAAAAAAACAGCAAAGCAAAATCACTATGTAAATATCTCTCCTCGGTTTTAAGATCAACATTTGATCTTTTTCCAAAATTTCCTTTATCTTTAAACAAGTCTTTGCCCAGTAAAAGTGCAACTGCATCACCCGACCTTACTTGTTCATCATAAAGAATGAGAAATTCTAAATACCTTCCTTCCTCCTGGATTCCAGTTTCAATTCTTAATGCCCTAACTTCAACCATACTTTTTATTTCATCTGAGAAAGCATAAGTTAATATAAACAGAACAATGGAAAAAGCTATGATGCCTGATAAATACTTTCTTCTGTATACAAAGAAAGAGAAATACAATAAGAACTGAAATGCGGCAATAAGAATGAAGGATCTTTTCATGGAAAGAAGGATCAACAAAACCATAACTGCCATTACAAATATTATCGTAAATTTTCCATATACTCTTTTCGACAGCATTATAAAAAACAGAGGTATTGAAAAAACGAATAAATAAAAACCAAATAATCTCAATCCACCATAGAATAAAATGGGATCGCGGTAATAGGGAAATCCAACTTGGAATATTGAACAATATATTATGTAAATAATAGCAATTACATTTGTAAAGAAAATAATTTTATAGAACAGGATATCGGATTGAATTTTTTGGAAAAAATTATAAGATGCTGGTAAAATAAGTAAAACACTTAAAAACCGTATGTATGCTTTAAATGAGAACCACATATCTGATGCAGTTATAAAGAGAAGTAAGAAGGCAAAAATAATTAATGGAATTGTGCCTAAATATTTATTTTTATGATTTGGAGTTTTGATTAATACACTGACACAAAGAAGAAGAATTATGAAAGTTTGAATGTTTAATAACAAACTGGTTTCTTCATTAAATTGAAAATTAGTATCTTCATAAACATCTGTAATAAATGGGAAAATAAACTGCAACAAAAGAAAAACCAATGGCAACCAAATGAAAGTATTTCTATTTCTTATTGTTAAGAAAAGCAAAATTAAACCTAATAAACTAAGGATATAATACATACTTTATTTTCTCATTTTTATTATTTTTGCCGGATTACCACCAACGATTTCATATTCAGATACATTTTTGGTCACTACGGAACCGGCCCCATCATTACCAATCTTTATGTTTGCAGTAATTTGACATTTTGTACCGACACCTGATTTATTTCCAATCTCAATGTTAATACAACTTCCAAAATTAGCAAGCCTTTCAATCTTAAAATATTTACTACTTCTTCTAAATAATATTTTACAGAAAACCATCCTTAAATAATTGAAAAACCCTCCACCAAAATTACAAGAAGATCCTGGTAAGTATTGAAGTATTAATTAATATTAAGAATGCTGGTATTCTAAAAATCCTGTTTTTCACTTCGCAGAACAAAATAAAAACTTAAACGGGTGATAATAAGCGAAAAGACTCCTGTAATAGCCACACCATATGCCGCCCCAATTATTCCATAAGTACTTGCAAATATATAAATAGTTATGAATGAAATGATCAATATGGGAAGGGTTATAAAAAAATTGATATTTATCTTGCCCAGTCCAAATAATGCACCAGACTGAATAACAACATTACTTCTGAAAAACCACCCAATACATAAGATAATAAAAAAAATAATAGAACTTTCATATTTTCCACTAAAGGCAAATTTCATAAACAATGGTATTAAGATAAGACTGCCTGACAAAATAGAAATGGAAAATAACCACATAATTCGGTTATATTTTTTGTAAGTTTTATACCATTTGGTAAAGTTTTGGGATTTCGTTGAAAAATAAGGAAAGGAGATTTGTTGCACAGTATGGGTCATTATTCTCATCAGGCCAATGAATAATACAGCAAAACTGTAATATCCGAAAACCTCCCTATCTTTAGCGAGGTAATTAAGTATAAGGATATCAGAATTAAGCAATAAAATGCCGGTAAAATTGGCCAATACAGAATATATGGCATACTTAAAATGCTTTTTAAAGGGATTTAATACCTTAACGGATTCAACCCTGATCTTACGTTTATTGTAGATAAATAAAAAAACAAATGTGATGGTATATCCCAGCACAACGGCTATGACATAACCTTTTATTAAAAGAAAATAGGTTAGAATTATGATTCCTGCAATGCCAATAATTTTTGTAAAGATCTGAATGGCCGCAAAGTTTTTTATTTTTTTTAAAGCCTGCAAAAAGGAGAAAAATAAACTATTTATCGTTAACGGGAATATACCGAGAGCAAAAAAGATCATCAGCCTGTTAATCTCGCGGTCAACCGATAATATATTCCAATAGGCCAGCCCGCTAATTAGAATGTAGGTAATGAATAAGGGTGTGATCGTATATGATATCGCTTTTTTGAATAAATAATATTTTTCGCCGGGAGTGCGATTTTCAGAACATAATTTAAGCGTTGATATATTGAAACCAAAACCGGCCGTAACGACGAAAATTGCCATAAAGGATTGTAACACTTTAATCCGGCCAATATCTTCGGGGGTCAGGATCCATGCAACAAAGATCTGGGAAGCAAATCCAAAAACCTTAAGCAATAAATTGGCAGACAAAAGATGAAAAAACCCTTTTGATCTTACCTGGATCAGCAATTCAAGAACCTTATTTTTAATATTTGATATGCTAAAGTTCAAATTTAATTGACAAAATCTTCATATAATTTTATCCAACTTTCAATATTTTTCTCCCAACTACCATATTCACCCATTAATTGCGTGTTTTTTTCACACCTCTTTTTTTCTTCTGTTAAGTTTTCCAGGCACTTAAATAGTGTTGTTCCTATATTTTCCACCTTTGGTATTTGGTGAAAATAAATCCCGTTTTCTGTCAATTCATCGTAAGGCAACCAGTCTCCGGTAATAACAATATTTCTTGCAAATATATGTTCCTGCATTGAGTCGGATAATACATCTGTTGGTTGTAATTGTATCATTACGTCAGATGCATAACGCAAATGTGCAACTTTTTCATCACTTAAGAATTCATCAAAAATAACAAAGTCAACATCCAAATTTTTTAATTTTGTTATTAATTCTTTCTTATATTTATTTAGTTGTGGGTATGTTATTGGAAAAACAAATTGAATTTTCTCTTTATATTTAGCATAGTTTTTACTGTTTACAATATTTTCAACAATGGGTAAATGCCTTTGAGCCTTACGTAAATTATAACCAATAGTAATTATAATTTTATCAATATTTAATTCCAATGTTTTTTTACTATACTCTTTTGAGTGTTTTTCCATGATAGCTTTTAAGGGGGTAAGAGGGGCGGAACCAAATTTACAGGTATGAAATTTCTCTTTTGAAATATCAGGGAAAGTTTTAGAAAAATCTTTTTGTGTTGCATCATCCACAAAAAAAGTAATAGCATCTGCAAGTTGATAAATGATTTTTTTCTTTGTATTATCCTTGGCACTGGCACGATAAAAATCACTTCCCCACATGGATACTGCAAGTTTTCTACCTTTAGATTTTATCAAATCTATAATATCAGGCAACCAACTTGAGACATAATGAATTTGAATAATATCATAATCATCGGGAATATCTTTTAATCTTTTTCTTATTTCTCTTTCCTTAACCCATACTCTAATTCTTCTTATTCGAGTAAGAATGCTATTTGAATAAGCATTATAAATATTGTCATATAAAGGATCCTTATCATTTTTTATTGGCGGAACTGAAAAGATATCAATTTGATTTATAGTGCTTTTTTTTCTCAACCATTTAACTTGTTCTCTTATAAACTGGTGATTACCGTCTCCAATGATTAATATTTTCATTTCAATTTTTTTATTTTCATCAAATTCCACAAATAATTAAAAGCTAAGCTTTTTTAATGCTTTTTCAACCGCATGCAATGTGTCCCAATTTTTACAAAATGTAAATCTTACCTGATGTTTTCCCTTCAGGGGATCGCTATAAAAAGAGGATCCCGGCACTGTTGCAACTCCGGTAAGTTCGATCAGTTTTCGACTAAACGCAACGTCATTATCAACAGAAAACCATTCCATTAATGAGGAAACATCAGTCATAATATAGTAGGACCCTTCTGGCAAGGATGGAGAAAAACCTGTTCTCTCAAGCAAATCGAAAAGAAAACTCCTGGCTTTATTATAATGATCATTAAGATCCAAATAATAACTTTCCTCAAAGTCCATTGCAACAACCGCTGCATGTTGAAAGGGGGTTGGGGCCCCTACAGTAAGAAAATCATGAACCTTTCTAATTCGCTCAGTAACAATTTTATTTGCAATTGCCCAACCGACCCGCCAACCGGTAACAGAATATGTTTTTGAAATAGAGTTTATCGTAATTGTCCGGTCTTGCATACTAGGAAGTGAAGCTATGGATACATGTTTTGTACCATCATATAAAATATGTTCATATATTTCGTCAGTTATTGCAAAAACATCCCATTTAATACACAGTTTTGCGATTTCTCCCAACTCACTTTTTGAAAAAACTTTTCCTGTCGGATTATTTGGAGTATTGATTATTATAGCTTTTGTATTCATGTTGAATGCAGATTCCAACCCCGTTAGATCCAAATCCCAATCAGGTGGATTAAGTGATACGAATCGGGGTTTTGCACCTGAAAGTATTCCGTCCGGTCCATAATTCTCATAAAAAGGCTCAAACACAATAATTTCATCTCCGGGATTAATAATTGCTTTTAAGGTTGCAATCATAGCTTCAGTTGCCCCACAAGTTACAGTTATATCTGTTTCCGGATCACATTTTATATTATTATACCACGAAGCTTTTTTACTGATTGCTTCCCTTAATTCGGGTTCGCCAAAAGTAACGGGATATTGATTTTTTTCCTGGTTGATTGCATCAATTGCTGCCTGCTTGATCAATTCAGGGCTTTCAAAATCAGGAAATCCCTGTGATAAATTATAGCCTCCCGCCGCATCACAAATTCTTGTCATTTCCCGAATGACAGATTCTGAAAAAGCTTCCGTAATTCTGGATAATTCTTTCATATTTACCGTCTAAAATTATTTGCTTTCAAAATAAGATTTAACTACTTTTATTATATAGTCAACATCCTCATCACTCATTTCAACATTCATTGGAAGGGAACAAACTTCTGCACTTAATGCTTCTGTTTCAGGGAATCCACGGTCAACCAATGCCAAAGCATCATATTTATAGTAGGGTTTCCTCCATTGTGTTAATACTTCAACTCCATTTTTCTTTAAATAGTCAGAAAACTCATCTCCATATTTAGTTCTAACCACATAGTTCTGATAAACATGATCAAAGCCAGGATAGTCATAATGTGGCAATATTAATTCTTCAATATTGGAAAATGCATTTTTATAACGGTTTGCAACAAATTTTCTTCTGATGATCCAGTCGGGAAGATGTCTTAATTTTACATCCAGGAAAGCGGCCTGCAGGTTATCTAATAAGCAGGTATAACCATGTCCGTAATAATCTCTGGTATTACGATCTTCGCCATTATATCTCATACGTTTTGCCGCCAGGGCAATATCGGGATCATCTGTTGTTATTGCACCGCCATCGCCATATCCACCTAAGATCTTAAAAGGGAAAAAACTCCAGCAACCTGTTGTTCCCCATGAACCGGCTTTTCTCCCATCAATGGATGCCCCGACACTTTGAGCTGCATCTTCAATCACGATCAGTTTATACTTTTCGGCAATAGGCATTATTCCCGGCATATCAGCCATTAAACCATTTAAATGTACAGGCATTATAGCCTTTGTTTTTTCGGTAACAGCCTCTTCTATTTTATCAACATCAATGTTATAATCTTCACCTACATCTACAAGAACAGGTGTTCCGTCAACATTAACAACAGCGGAGCAAGAAGCGACAAAAGTATGTGCCGGTACAATTACTTCATCCCCTTTTCCCACACCTGCTGTTTTTAATGAAAGCATTAATGCATGGTATCCACTATTTACACCAATGGCATATTTAGTTCCAATAAAATCCGCATAATTTTTCTCAAAATCATCCAGGTCTTTTCGATTAATAAGATCTGCTCTTGTCATAACATCAAAATATGCCTGGTCTAATTCATTTTTAATAAGTTGATAGTTTCTAGCTGGATCAATAAAAGGTACTTTCTTATTCATATTAATTTTTTTAAATAATTACTTTATTGACTAAAATATTGAAACACTTTTACAAACAAGATTCAACAAATTAGTATTATCTTAAAAATATAGATTTTAAATGTTATATAATCAATGAACTCTAGTTATTTATAAGTTTTTCCATTTGTTGCCTTTTTACTTTTTTAATCTTTATGAAATTGAAATGTTTAAATAATCTAACATAATTCAATTTATATTTGGCTTTTGCGTCTAATTCATCTAATATTTTCATCAGGTAGCTTCTACCAAGGTTTTCCGTATATACAAGTTTTGAAAAACCTTCTTTTTTCATAAAATTATGCGATTCGGACATAAAATACTTGTAAACCCCCTTTCTGTTGTATTTTGGATTTGTAACATTTAAAATCCGATATGCTATTCTCTGATTATCAATAGAGTAAAAAGCGTGTCGTATTTTTCTTTGAAATCTCTCATAAGAAGTCCCCTTTCCATTTAAGACAAATGCATTCCTATGCACAAATTCCCCATTTACGGTTGCATATAAGATAAGAATCCCCATTTTGAGCATCTCCCT
>DAOVJU010000226.1 GCA_030632095.1 Chlorobiota bacterium | reverse complement strand
TTCTTTTCAAGCTTAATTATTCGCACAGAATATCTGAGCAGCCTTTCTTCAAGATCATACGTTTGCTTCTTCATTTTTGCCATTTGACGTTCGTTGTTCGATGTTCGATGTTCACCTTTCAAAAATAATGGATATAATCTCTAATTGCCAGAAAACATGTTAAAACTTTTTGGACGGGGTACTAGTGTGTTTTAAAGTCCGTAGCCGTGGACGCTACGGACAACGAAATTAAAACAGCACTAATTATTACAAGTAGAATGGTATTTATTTTAATATTTATTGTATTCATAATATATTATTTTATTGTTTTATAAATTTATCACCATAGTAGCATGGATAAGTATTATGAAAATCTTGAATTTCCAAAATATTCTTTTCAGAATTTAATAGTATCTTATGGATAAATGGATGATTGAAATATACTTTATCAAACCCATTATAAAATAGTTCTAGTTTGTCAGTATCTATTATTTGATATTTATACCGATGTGATAGTGATAAAGAAGGAATTCCAAAATGCGTTCTAAAAATCATGCTATCTGTAAAATGCAAAGTATCTTTGTTTTCTGACAGATTTACCCATTTACCAAATAGGTCTTCTTTATTTATCTGCTTATTATTGTTTTTTTCACATCCTAGTTGTACAAAAATAAAAAGAAGAATTACTATTTTAATTTTCATAATTATTGTATTTAATCAGTTAAAATCATCCGCTTAGTATCAATCACTTTTCCACAGCAATTACTCAAGATGGATAATTTTCGTTGAGTACAATACCTGGCCTAATTGTAACTTACACAAATAAATACCACTGTTTACCTTTTTATGGCTGTTATTAGTAGCTTTCCAGATATATTCATAAGTACCCCTGTCAAGTTTATCACTTGTAATTGTCTTAATAAGTTGTCCCTGAAGGTTGAAAATCTCAATTAGCACATGGCTTCTTTCTGGCAATTGGAAGTTAATATATACCTCATTGCTAAATGGATTAGGATTAACCCTTAGCTTATAATTATAAACAGTACTTGATGGCGCTTTTGCTGAAACAAAATAATTTCCATCATATATTGCGTTAAGGCAATTATTTAAAAATATTGTATTTAATGAATCGCCATTAAAATATTCAGATGTTCCAAGTGCAATTTGCCTGCCATTGTCATGTAATTTAAATGCAAGTGATAAAGGGCTTTCCCGGTAAGCAGTATCATAAATAATACCAAGTTCCGCAGCATTGCTTGTCCCGAATATATAAGACCCGTTCCCTAAGATCAAACTATCAACATCCTGGCTAATCACAGATGCTAACATATTATCATAAAATTCAATTTGGCTGTCATAGTAGTAATAAAGATAATTTTCTAATGTTATTCCAAAAAATTCGTCTTCTGCTAATCCGTTCTTCATACTGTAATATTCATTAACCACACCATATTCAGTCATTTTCAAACCATTCTCAACAAGTTTTTCATAATCATATGCAAGCGGTAAACTAATTGTGTTTTCAACTGCTTGATTTTGAATATTCGAAAGCATTACCCACATATTTCGGGTAATATTTTCAGGGTATGGATTTGAATAAAAGGGAATTAAGCTGTTATATGTTTCAGTATCAAATCGGTATAATCCAAAAAGTTGTTCGGGCTGCTTATATGCCCTGGAAAGCAATGACTCTATCCATGCATATGAATAAACAAAATGATTAGCTTCTTCTTTTGTTAAACCATTCCTGATAGCTTCAACATACATGTCATTTTTCATTTGCTGTAACAATTGACCTGCTGAAATCAATTTCCATTTGTTTACTGTAATATTTTCATAAGGCTTAATTTCTTTACATACCAAATATTTGTACTTGCCATTTCCATAATATTTTAAGAGTTTAAGATCATAAATGGATGATTTAATTCTATTCTGAATAGCCAATTGATCTCCTTTTTCTTTAAAATACAGGAAGTTGAGCTTTGCATCTAAAATAGCTTCATATACTATTTCACTTGTTTGCTTTGCCTTCAAATTGTAATTTTTCCATGTTAATTTCCTGCCTGATTTGTCTGGTTCAGGAACAGCATATTTTTTACTCCCCGGAATATTTACTTCAAAATCAATAGAGTTATTTGATAATGAACTGAAATGCACGAATGGTTTTTCAATCATCGATTCAAATAAATTATAAACATTAAGTATTCCCAGTCCGTTGTTAAACGCATCGCTAAACGCAACGAGGTCAATATCAGAATAATCAGGGCTGTTCCCATTTATTGCATACCAGGTATTATCTTTAATTCTTAATACAATATCAAAATCATTCAGATCGTATTCACCAGACATTGAAAGTGAACTATATAAAACAGGGCCATAAGCAATTGCAATATGATATGAATATGTCGTTTGTAAGGAAATATTAATCTGCCAGTTACTACCATGTGCACCATCATAATGCATTACTCCATTAAACATTTCGGCAACTACAATACTATCAGGATTTATAATTGAACCATTAACCATTTTAAAGACACTATCATCCTCATTAATAACTACTACATATAACGCAATTGGGCCTTCCGGTATGTTTTCCGGTAAATCACACTGGTAAGTAAGATCCTGGCTTCCTTCATGATTTTCATCAAAAAGAATTTCTGTAAACTGTAAATTTTCAGATGCAATTTTCGTAATCTCGTAATCAGGAAATAAGGCCTCAAAATCAATTAATTCAGGATAACCTTCCCATGATACATAATAATAATCTGCCCCATGAATGCAATCAACAAGGAGCTTTTTTTGCGAAAATCCCTCTAAACAGAGAAATATTAAGATTGGTAATATAATTAGTTTTTTCATTTTTATAGGCTTTAAAACTTAGGCGTTATAATATAATGATGCCAAATTGTTATGAATAGTTGCCTGTTCCTATTTTTAGCACCGGGCCTTAAGCAAAATTAAAAAGAAATCGTATCAAAATCCAGTTTAATTTCTTATAACAATTTAAAACCATAAACGATTACCTGAAATATCTGTAACTTGTAATTTACTAAAACACCGCTTTCGCAATATTCCGAATATTATCAGAGCTGCCCATTGTATAAAAATGTAAGGCCGGAACATTTGCTGCAATAAGTTCTTTTGACTGTTTTATAGCCCACTCCACTCCTACCTGACGTGCTTCTTTGTTGTCTTTACACTTACGGATTTCCATTGCAAGTACCTGTGGTAAATCAATATTAAATGTTTTAGGCAATAAATTAATGTGGCTTTTTATTGATACCGGTTTTAGCCCTGGAACAATAGGTACTTCAATGCCATAATTACGACAACTCTTTACAAAATCAAAATACTTTTTATTGTCAAAAAACATTTGGGTAACAATATATTCTGCCCCTGCATCAACTTTTTGCTTTAAAAAATATAGATCAGATTCTAAATTTGGCGATTCAATATGCTTCTCAGGATAACCGGCTACACCAATCGAAAATTTTGTAGGTGTAGTATGTAATAATTCTTCATCACTATATTTTCCTCTATTCATATCCATTATCTGCCTTACAAGATCAACTGCATTAGCATTTCCATCAGGTTCCGGGATAAATTCCTTTTCATTTTTTGGTGTGTCTCCCCTTACAGCCAGCAAATTATGAATGCCTAAAAAATGAAAGTCAATCAATGCATTTTCTGTTTCCTCTTTTGTAAATCCACCACATATAATATGTGGTACTACACTCACTTTATATTTGTATTTTATGGCAGCAGATATGGCAACAGTTCCCGGTCGTTTACGAACTTTACGCGGTTCAAGCAAACCATTTGGGTGTTTTTTATAGATTACTTCCTCACGATGATAAGTAACATTTATATTGATAGGACTAAACTCCATGATCGGATCAACAGTAGCATAAATGGTTTTAATATTCCCACCTTTTAATGGTGGTAATAGCTCAAATGAAAAAAGTGTTTTTTTCGTTTCGTTTAATAAATCGGCAATGTTCATCCTGTATGTATAATAATTATTGAACCTGTATTATTTACTTTTCACATAAGTGAACAAATATAATGAAAGCACTTTAAAATCAAACAAGTATTTATTTGTCATAATGTTATATTGAAGTTAACTCTATATAAATATTTAAAAATTATACTATATTTCTACATTGTAAAAAAACAATTTAAAATTGAAGTTCCACACTTTCCTTATATTCATAAGATCAGGATTCATAATAATTTCATTTTCTTTCTGTATTCTGATAGAATGGATACAGAGTATAGAAAGATCTATGTTATGACTGTCAACTATTGATCTTTTTTGACTCTATATTGAATTGAGTGGATCAAACACTTGACTTTATAGTCCCTCAGCATTGGGCAATTTAGCCCCAAGAAAAGTAACTGAAAAAAAAGTAGTTACATAAGAGACAGATTCTAATTAATTTAAATACTAAACAGAAAAAATGAAAGTATCTCCAACTACATCAACAGAAAGAATTATTTCCCTTGATATTTTACGAGGATTTGCAATTCTGGGAATATTAATCATGAATATTCAAAGCATGTCAATGATAAGCGCAGCCTACTTAAATCCAGCAGCTTATGGCGACATGACGGGGATAAATAAAATTGCCTGGATTGTAAGTCATTTATTGGCAGATTCCAAATTTTTGTCGATTTTCTCGATTCTTTTTGGTGCCGGAGTTATACTTTTTACTGACCGGTTAAACGAAAAAGGTGTAAATTCTATCGGAGTGCATTACAGAAGAACCTTCTGGCTGTTAATTATTGGGTTACTACATGCATATATGCTTTGGTATGGTGATATTCTGGTTACTTATGCTTTATCAGCGCTATGGATTGTACTTTTAAGAAAAAAGAAACCAAAAACATTGTTTATAGCAGGTGCTGTCATTTTTTCAGTGGCTTCAGTGTTATTCTTACTTACCGGATTTTCCATACCTTATATGCCGGAAGCTTCCAAGCTTGGTATGATGAAAGGATGGCTTCCTTCTGCTGAAGCAATTTCACGGGAAATGAATCTGTATACAGGCAGTTATCTTAGTCAAATGGAAATAAGGATTCCTAAAACAATAAAGATGCAAACTTTTTTATACTTCTATTATTTTGGCTGGCGTACTTCAGGATTAATGCTTATTGGCATGGCTCTTTATAAATCAGGAATACTATCAGCACAAAAATCTAAACTATACTATATTAAAATGACATTAACAGGATTAGTTTTGGGCTATTTGATTGTTGGATTTGGATTATTTAAAAATTTCGCTCATAATTTTTCTATGGAATATTCTTTCTTCTTTGGATCACAATTCAATAACTGGGGTAGTTTACTAGTTTCATTAGGTTATATTGGGCTGGTTATACTTTTAATAAAATCATATAAAAAAGGTTGGTTGGCAATAAGTTTACAAGCTGTGGGTCAAATGGCATTGTCTAATTACCTGATTCAAACTATAATTTGCACATTTATATTTTATGGACACGGTTTTGGATTATTTGGAAAAGTAGATAGATGGCAACAAATATTAATCGTATTTTCTATATGGATTTTACAACTTATAATATCTCCTTTATGGATAAAATATTTCAAATTCGGGCCATTTGAATGGTTATGGAGAAGCCTTACATATTGGAATTTTCAAACAATAAAGCGAGTAGCTGATTAAATATTTAGCAATCTAATGACAAGATTTCTTTTTTTTACTACATTCCTAAATATTTAAACGCCTCATAGACAATAAAGGCCGGCCAGACAATAGCTTTTAGGAATCCCAGTACGCCCATCCAAAAGCCAGCGGCATGAGAAATAAAATAAATTGCTGCTCCAATAAAACCCAGGCCATAAACTGCACCTGCAGGTGCGTTTCCGTGCATTTCTTTTTTCATAATTTTTTTCTCCTTTATTATTTGTTATTAATTAAGATAAAAGTAAAATATAAAAGTTACAACATAAAATGGTTTATCCCATTTTGCAGCTATTGGTTCATAACTCCCTGACATCAAGAGCTGTCAATTTTTAAAATTTCATCAGGGGGGACAACAGATTTTTTTCTGTAGAATGGTACATATTTGTAGTTCAGAAGATCATAGATTTGCTTTACTT
>DAOVJU010000533.1 GCA_030632095.1 Chlorobiota bacterium | reverse complement strand
ACCAAAAGTTTGTGTTTATTCACCTAAAGATAAGTTGCCATGGGACGATGCAGTAACCCTTGTTTTAACTTATGCAGAGATACCTTATGATATAGTGTATGACGAAGAAGTAGTGCAAGGTAAATTAAATGATTACGATTGGTTACACCTTCATCATGAGGATTTTACCGGTCAGTATGGCAAGTTTTATACTGCTTATCGTAACATGGCCTGGTACAAACAAAGGGTTTTTGAGGAAGAACAACGTGCCGGAAAACTTGGATTTAATAAAGTATCTGATTTAAAATTGTATGTTGCCGAAACTATAAAGGATTATGTTTTTCGGGGTGGATTTCTATTTGCAATGTGTTCAGCTACAGACACATATGATATTGCCCTGGCTGCTAAGGGTATTGATATATGTGAGTATATGTATGATGGGGACCCTTCTGATGCAAAGGCACAGGAAAAATTAAATTATGATAATACTTTTGCTTTTAAGGATTTCATCTTAAGTAAAAATCCATATGAATATGAATTCTCATCCATTGATGCAACGCAGACAAGGAAAATCAGCAAAAATAAAGATTATTTTAAATTATTTGAGTTTTCGGCCAAATGGGATCCGGTACCTACCATGTTATGTCAGAATCATACCATGATTATCAAAGGTTTCATGGGACAAACCACGTCGTTTAAAAGGGAATTTATCAAATCATCAGTATTGATCATGGGAGAAAATAAAGATGCTGGAGAAGCTAAATATATTCATGGTGATTATGGCAAAGGGACCTGGACATTTTATGGCGGGCATGATCCGGAAGATTATCAACATTTTGTTGGCGATCCACCTACAGAACTTAAATTATATCCGAATTCACCAGGATACAGGCTTATTTTAAATAATATATTGTTTCCGGCAGCAAAAAAGAAAAAATTAAAAACCTAATTTGGTTATTTGTTTATTGGTTTTTAGTTCCGATAATTATGGGAACCATTAACTAAAAACAAGTAACCAAAATACTTTGCCAAAATATACGCAAATATTAAAATTAAGATACTAAGAATTAAGTAAAATATAAGTTGAAAGGCTTGCATATATTAAAAAAAAACTATCTTTGCAGCCTTGAATTTCGACATTTAAAATATATCCTGTAATGAAAAGAACATTTCAGCCTTCGAGAAGGAAAAGAAAGAATAAACACGGGTTTCGTGAAAGAATGTCTTCCGTATCAGGAAGAAAAATATTAGGTGCAAGAAGAGTAAAAGGGAGAAAAAAACTTAGCGTTTCTGACGAAAGAGATCATAAGGTTTAATTTATTAATTTCCCATTAACTTATCGGAGTGTTAGTTATCTGCTTTCACTCTTTTTTTTATTCAGGCTATAACATTCTATTCAAAGAAATCCTGCTTTAAGACTATGAAATTCATTAAAATAGATGAATCCTGAAATTAGCATAAAAGAATTAATTAATTCCTTTGACCTTGATCAGAAATTTAAAAATATTGCCAGTAAAGTTATTGATAATAAGCGCATTAACATTAAGGAAGGCGTTTTGCTTTTTGAAAAGGGAGATTTAGGTTTTTTAGGGGTTTTGGCAAATTATGTCAGGGAAAAGAAACATGGATTAAAAGTTTTTTTCAACCGCAATATTCATATTGAACCTACCAACATTTGCATTTACAATTGTAAATTCTGTTCATATGCCAGAAAAATAGGAGATTCTGAAGGGACATGGGAATATTCTAAAGAAGAAATTATTAATAAAGTAAAAGAATATGATGGTATCCCAATAACAGAAATTCATTTAGTTGGTGGTGTGCATCCGCATCGTGACCTGCATTATTATGGAGATATTATTAAAAGTATTAAGGAAATACGACCTAATATTCATATTAAGGCATTCACAGCAATAGAATTGGAATTCATGATCCGTAAAGCAAAAATGAATTTGGAAGAAGGATTACTAAAGCTTAAAGAATACGGGTTAGATTCAATTCCAGGTGGCGGAGCTGAAATTTTTGATTCTGAAATTAGAAAGGAAGTTTGCGATGATAAAGCCACAACAGAACAGTGGTTAAGGATACATGAAACAGCTCATAATCTTGGAATTCCATCAAATGCTACTATTCTGTACGGACATATTGAAAATTATGAACATCGAATTGACCACATGAACCGCTTACGTGAGTTACAAGACAAAACAGGCATGTTTAATACCTATATTCCTTTAAAGTATAGAAAAGAAAATAATAAGTTAGGATATATTGGCGAAGTATCGCGCCTGGAAGATTTAAAGAATTATGCAGTTTCAAGGATATTTCTTGATAATATTCCACATATTAAAGCATATTGGCCAATGATTGGTAAGGAAACAACCCAACTCTCCTTATCTTTTGGTGTTGATGATATTGATGGAACTATTGATGATTCTACAAAAATATATTCCATGGCGGGTGCTGAAGATCAGTCACCTACTCTTACAACTGATAAGTTGGTACAACTGGTAAAAGACTGTGGAAAGATTCCAGTTGAAAGAGATACTCTTTACAACCCCATTAAAATTTATAATTATATTAAATGAAAACGAATTGTAAATAAAAAAACCGTCCCGGTTTAATATGGGACGGTTTCTTTATATTTAGTGGATTATAATCATTTTTTTCATTTGATTATATTCAGGGGTTTCAACCTTATAAAAGTACAATCCGGTTGGTAAATTATTGGCATTCAGAACGAATTTGTATTCACCTTTTTCTTGCACTTTATTTAAAGGTATATCAATTAATTGTCCGGTACTGT
>DAOVJU010000557.1 GCA_030632095.1 Chlorobiota bacterium | reverse complement strand
CATGGTTTGCTTATTCGAATTCGAGATCTGGGGCTAAAATTAATTTCTGTGAATCGTATTGAACCTAACCTTGGGAATAATAATGAAAAGGAAAATAAACAATGAAGAACAAAAAAAGGGAAGAAAAAATGAATTCAAACAAAAACACTGCAAGAATTGAAATAAACGTTATGAAAAATAAAGTACAAATAGGAATTATACTTATATTTTCGTTCTTTTTGGTAACATCAAGTATTTATGCACAACAAATAAATGTTGATGGTATATTTGATGAATCTAAGTGGCAAGATGCTATTGAATTTTCCGATTTTAAAACATACAAACCGGATATTGGATATAATGCTTCGGAAAGTACCCGTGTATTAGTAACAAATGATAGTTTGAACCTATACTTTGCCATTATTTGTGAAGATAGCAAGCCTGATAAAATTATGGCAAATCTAACTAACCGTGATAATTTAAAAAATGATGATTCTTTTACTATTGAAATAGATATTGAGGGAAGCGCCAGTTCTAACATTTTCTTCAGAGCTAATCCGTTAGGAATACAGGAAGATGGTGTTATTTCAGACGGCGAAGATGAAGATCTAAATCCCGACAAAATATGGTATAGTAAAGGAATAATTACAGATAACGGATATCAATTAGAAATTGCTATTCCATTCCAGTCTCTTAGATTTAAATGGAAGCAGGTAGTTGAAATAAAGATGGGATTTAAACGCAAAATATTCAGAAAATCTGAAATTGTTGTTTTTCCTGAATATAAGCCTGAAGTAAGTAATCGATTAATGCAACGTGAAACCTTATCATTTAGCAATATTAAAAAGCGGAAAGTTCTGGAAATTATACCATCTGTAACTTATACAAACGATGAGAAATTAGAAAATGGAAAATGGGACACAAAACAGAATAAAATTGAGGGCGGAATTACCGGTAAAATTGGATTAACTTCAGATTTAATTTTAGATCTTACATATAATCCGGATTTTTCGCAAGTAGAGAGTGATGCCGGTCAAATTGATATTAATCTTCGAAATCCTTTATTTTTTGCCGAAAAACGCCCGTTTTTTCAGGAAGGAGTTGAATTATTTAATTATGGTGCGCGTATGTGGAATGTACCATTGGAATATATTGTTCATACCAGGAATATTGTTGATCCAATTTATGGCGTTAAAATAACAGGTAATCTTAGGAAAAAATATTCTATTGCTTCAATTGTATCATCCGATGAAAGTTCAGAACAAACTGACCATTACCAAATCTTCCGTTTACGCCGGAAATTTAAGGATGATAACTTTTTAGGCATAACTTATACGGGAAAAGAAAATACTATTGCATATAATAGATTGGTAGGATTAGATGGTCTTATGAGAATAAATGGAAATAATACGATAGGTTATAATTTTTTCAGATCTTTAACAAATGATTCTACAGGATTTAAATCGGGTAATAATTTTGGAGTATGTTACAATTTTAAAAACCGCTTCCATGATTTTAGCCTTGGTTATTCACAAACCGATAAAGACTTCGATACACAAGTTGGATATATTAACCGGACCGGATTACAGGTAATTCCTATTCAGTATAATGGTAATTTTGTGTTGGATTCTTCAAAGATAAAAAAAATAGGTGTATGGATTAATTCAAGGCAGAAACGAGATATGTATAGTAATAAATATGAACAGTGGACTTATGCCGGCTTAGAACTCTATTTTAAGAATGATAGCTGGATATGGTTCGGCAAAACATTCGCATCTGAAATTTTTCAAAATGAAAAATTCAAAACAGGAAATTATGGTGGTGGTTATTACTTGCAATTTAATAAACACATTTATGCAGAAGGTTATATTAGTTGGGGTAATAAAATATACTATGATGAAGTTAATCCTTATCAAGGATATGGTTGGGTAGCAGATCATGCTTTATTATTTACTCCCACTAATCAATTAAAAATTAAATTATCAGGTATTTATTCAAATTTTTACCGAAGTTCCGATAAAGAGTTTATTTATGATTATACAATTGCCCGGTTACATACAACATATCAATTAAATAAATACTTATTTATCCGTGCAATTGGCGAGTATAATTTTTTTAAAGAAAGTCTAAATTCTGAATTTCTGATTTCATTCACCTATATTCCAGGGACAGTAATACAGTTAGGATATAATTTAAATGCAGAACGTAACTTAATGAATGAGAATTATATTCCAAATGAAGATTTACAAGTAAACCAAAAGCTATTATTCTTTAAAGCATCATATTTATTTAACAGATAATTAATAAAGGAGAGAAAAAATGAATTCTACAAAATTAAGGAAATTTTCATGACGAAGTTTGTTGGATTCCCCCAACTGAAGTTGTGGGTTAATTCGATACATATTATTGTATTAACCCACAGTATCAACTATGGGGCTGAGGATGACCCCAATTACCTAATAACCGCTTTAGCGGTTTCTACTTCTATTTTGTAGAACTCATAACAAAGATGAAAATAAAAAGGAAGCTATGATGAATGAACAAAAGAAAAGAATGTTTT
>DAOVJU010000107.1 GCA_030632095.1 Chlorobiota bacterium | reverse complement strand
CATTTGAATTTATTATATTTTGCTTGTTCTTACCAACTTTAAATTCCTTTCCCCCAAGTGCATTAAAAATATAATTACTGGTAATAAATTTCTGTTTTCAGTCTAAGATCAGGTGCAAAACTCCAGTCATATCCTATAACATTGTGTAAAGATTTTGTAAGTTTTATTATTCTTAAACAAGTAATAGTGTGAAAGCCCCATAACTCCCATTTTATGATTTTCATTCTCCTCGAAGTGGTCGCCCCGGTAAATCCATTTTGATGAATCTTTATCCGCATGATCTCCCATAGTGCTTAACCCACCTAAACCAAAGAACATGAACCTTCCGGCACTTTTTGCTGGTATATTGATATTCCATGAGAGGTCCTGAAATTTTGGAATGATAACATCATCACCAATAGAAATACCAATTTTATTTAATAATGTTAAAGTGGAATAGCGATAATTAAACAGGTAAGAAGCTTCAGAATTTTGAGAAAAAGGCCCTTCCAGGGCTGCCTGTGCTCCTAAAAACCCTATTTGGAAAGCATATTCCCTTTTATCAAAGTTCCCGTTTCTTAATTTAAGGTCAAAAACACCCGATAAGGCATTTCCATATTCAGCAGGAAAAGCACCGGTAAAAAAATCTGAATTTGATATTACATCACTGCTCAAAATACTAATACCACCACCTGATGCCCCTTCCCCATTACTAAAATGGTTTGGATTAGGAATTTCAATTCCCTCCATACGCCAAAGGATCCCCCTGGGTGAATTTCCCCGAATGACAATTTCATTACTTTCATCTTCTGTTGTAGCAACTCCCGCATATGATTGGGCCATGCGTGCAGGGTCGTTTATACTTGCAGCATATCGCTGTGTTTCTTCAATTGAAAATGCCCTCGCGCTTACAGTTGCCATTGTATTCAAAGGCTTATTTTTACTTCTTTTAGCAGTAACAGATATTCCTTTTAAAGATGTTACGGATTCTTGCAATTCTATACTTAAATAAACTTCTTTTCCCGAGCTTACCAATATTTCATTTATATATTTATCTTCATAACCTAAAAAAGAAATTTTGAAATTTTGCCTTCCTAACTTAATATTTTCCAGTTTGAAGTTTCCATTGATATCAGAAATTGTACCGATTAATGGTTCAGAGTTTAATATAATCACATTGGCCCCTGTCAGTGGCGCTTTGGTGTCCTTATCAATAATTTTTCCTTTTACTATCTGGGTAGGATTTTGTGTAAATAATTGGTTGCTAAGGAATAATAGTGTTATTATAAATGTTGCTCTTCTCATTATTAGCTTTGCGATGTGGTCATAAAATTTAATTAATCTGGTTATATCTTATTAATAGTTAAAAATCGAAATTGTAAGGATCAGGGCCAATTCGTTTATTACGATCTAAAGAGTCTATTAATTGAATATCAAGATCAGTTAATTCAAAATCAAAAATATCTGCATTACTTATAATACGGTCTTTATTAACTGATTTAGGTATTGTTCCAACTCCTTTTTCATTTTTGTAAATAGTTGCTGTATCTATAAGCCTGTAATCTGCTTCCAGAGCATAATGAATTGCATTAATTTATTTCAAAGGTGGTTTAAAATTTGGTTGTATTATTGGTCTAGACTATTGACTCCTCATATAAATTGCATTCCGAAAATCTTCTTTCATTTGTTTATCCCATTTGGTGTCTTCAAGTCCTCCCATTTCATTTATAATTATCAATTCTTTCCTTAATTCCGGATCGATTTCAATAAGTTGCTTTATTTCCTCAGATGTTACATTAAAAAGTAAGTTTTTCAAACTATTGAACTTTATACTATCGTGTTGGCTATATCTATTTTTTGAATAATCTATATAAGCATCAATCTTATTAATATTCTTAATATAATCACTAATATCAAGGTATGTAATAATTTTAATAATGGTATCGTTTTGTAATATATGATATAATATTGTGTCACTATTCCGGTTGATTTTAACAATTGAATATAAATAATCTTTAGTTGAAATATCCTCAAATAAATAATATTGTACTTTTTCGTCAAGACTTATTGTGTCTTTAACAGAATTATGTATTGTTATTATTTCCTGTGAAAAAGTGAATTGAAATAATACAAATAATAGAAAAGTCATACCTGGTTTCATTTCTCAAATAGGTTTGTTGCACTGCAAAGTTAAGAAAAATGAATAATTAGCACTATTTAAATTTCTCAAAATAACAGAAAACGTATAAATGATTTAGCATTTTACTTTTAATCAGAATTGTTGTAACTTATACATGAATTTTATTTTTTTTTAAAAATCGAACATACTTTTTAACTATTTAAATTAATACAGGAGGATATAATCATGCCAGTACAAAAACTTAAAAAATTTCTTGATAACAACAAGGTGAAATATACGGTATGCAGCCATTCACCCGCATTTACAGCACAGGAAATTGCAGCGAAAGTGCATATTCCCGGAGATGCATTTGCTAAAACTGTAATGATCAAAATTGATCAGAAATTCGCTATGGCTGTTTTGCCGGCCTCTTATAATGTTGATTTTGAGTTATTAAAAGAATTAATTGGATCGAAAGATATTCGTTTAGCACATGAATCTGAGTTTAAAGATATTTTCCCGAATTGTGAAGTTGGCGCTATGCCACCATTTGGTAATCTTTGGGATTTGGGTGTATTTGTTGCCGAAAGTTTAACAAAAAATGAAGAAATTGCTTTTAACGCGGGTTCGCATTCTGAAATCATGAAAATGGATTATAAAGATTTTGAAAAGCATACTAATCCTGTTAAACTTAAGTATTCGTTTAAGTAGATAAATTGTTTTAATTGGAAATAATTTGAATTATTTTTTTTCAATTCTTAACCCAATTATCAACAAGTTCTTCGGATTGCATCATATACAGAACTTTAATATTAAGGATTATTCTTGAATTTCTCAACTTCTGTTCTATTTGGTTTAAGCTTTAAAAATGCTATATTAATTGCATTTCTTGGTTTAAGAATATTTAATTTCATGTATACCTGTTTAGTTTAGGAATAAAGATAGTTAAATGGAGAGAAATTGGTTGAAATAATTGTGAATGGTGGATGATGATCTAATTATATCCAGCCAAAAGATACTTTAGGTGTTTTGTTTTGGCTGGCTATATCTCTATAAAAAGATGATCCATAGTAAGCTCACTTTGAACATATTGATTACTATATTGATTGGTAACCAAGCCATAAGCAGTTATGAAAGTAACAAAAATACTTTTTTTAGTTTTAGTACTTGAAGAAAAAGAATTAACTTTTTTTACTATTTCCCTGGCATATTTTTTATCTATAGCATATTCAGTATTGTAAAACTTCATTTCACATATATTAATTACATTGTCATCTCTATCAATTAGCAGATCAATCTGAGCACTATTTTGTGTATTTTTTTCAATCCAACTTCCATGTATTGCATTGATTCCGGAAATTTTCAGCCCTTCCTTTATTTGCTCTACATGCTTTATACAAATAGTCTCAAAACTAAAACCTGACCATATTTTGTAGGATTGCTGCCCATGCATTTTAATCCAAATTGGGCTATTAGAAGGCTTTATCTTTTCAATGTATTTAATATAAAACATTGAATATTCATCACTTAGTCGATAAATTGAATCTTTAGTCCCTTTGTAGGGTAAATATTTCTCAATGAATCCGGATTCTTCCAACTCCAGAAGTGTTTTAGATAGCGTACCTCCGGATTTTAACTTACTTTTAGTTGATATTTCATTTCTGGTTAAGCCTTTACGAACAGATGCCAATGTTCTAATTATTGCTTCATGATTATCATGTTGGTCAAATAAAGATGCAAAAACATTATTGAACTCTGATCTTAGAAACCCATTTTTATTAAAGCATAATCGGTCAATGGCTTGAGCTACACTTTCGCCAGGTAAAATTTTTTCCAAATAATGAGGAACTCCTCCCATGGTCATATAAATTTGTAGTATATCGTATCTTGAGAGTTTAACCCTATTATGTTTTAATAGCTGTTCAGCTTCATGCAAATTAAAAGGAGCCAACTTAATTATTTGAGTTAACCTGTTATGAAGCCCTCCTTTACTTTTAATGATATTCTTAATCATGTATGAGGCTGCTGATCCACAAATAACCACTACTATATCATCCTTTTTTGATGCATAGCTGTTCCAAAAGTTATCAAAAGCCGGGAGAAATTTTGATTTTCGGGTATCAAACCACGGAAATTCGTCAACGAAAATAACTTTTTTCTTTTTAGAAGTTAGTGTATCAATGTAATTACCTAATTGATGAAATGCTTCAATCCAATCGGTGGGTTTTTTAAAGCTAGTATTGTATTTAGAAAGAGTAAGATGAAAATTATTAAGTTGTTGCTTTAAGGAACTCCTATGAATACCTGAAAATTCAAACCTTATATCATTTTTATAAACATTCCGAATAAGAAAAGTTTTTCCCACTCTCCTTCTGCCATAAACTACAATAAGTTCCGGCCGATTACTTTTTAATGCATTTTTTAAGATGGATGTTTCAAATTTCCTGCCTACTAATTTCATCTTTATTTGTGATTATATCCAGCCAAATGTAGTAATATATAATTAGTTTTGGCTACTTATATGAGAGTTTTTTGTTGAAATATTAATAATATCTGATAGTAGGATAACGTGTTACGATTCTCTAAACGCGGGTTATTCCGAAAGTAAACGCACATTATTTTAGTGTTTTCACACAGAGGATGTTTACGCCATATAGGGCAACACCTTGCCCATTCAATTGTCTGAACCTTGATTGAAGCAGATTTATTGATTTCACAGATTGAACTTTGAATTTATCAACCGTTTGAATCCAAGACTTTTACTGCCAAAATTAATAAGCAAACCAATTTCTAAATTATAAGCTTCAAGATAATTGATAGCCTGGGCAAGATGTACATCTTCAAGTTTAATGATGGCCTTTAATTCAACTGATACAACATCTTCAATTAAAAAATCTACCCGTCTTGTGCCTATTTGCTGCTCCCTGTAAGAAATGGGCATTTCAAATTCACGCTTAAAATTTAATCCGAAATAAGGTAACTCAATTTCCAGGGCCCGCTGATAAATTACTTCCTGAAAACCATTGCCAAGTACTTTATGGACTTGCATTGCTGCCCCGATTATCTTCCCTGTTATGTCTTTGTATTTATATTCTTCAACCATTAATTTCAGTATTAATCTGTGTTATCAGTTCCATCTGCTTCAATCACGGTTCAGACTTCTTTTCAATTCCTTCCCCATCCTATTCTCTAACGTCATTGAAAAATTGTCAAAATTAAAACTATCTATATCACTGCAAACTTTTTCTAGTATTGTAACTATCATAAAACAAAGATATTATCTTAACTTAGCTTTAAGTAACATAAAATAAAAATTAACTATTCTCAACAATCTCAATATCTTCTTCTGTCAAGCCATACAAGTCATAAACCAGTTGCTCAATTTATTTTTCCAGGGCAATTGTATTTGGTTTTTGAATTATTACTTTTTTCATAATTTATTCAATTTTATCATTTTGTTTATCGAAAATTTGTAAACTCTTAAATTCGTTTATTCTAATTTTTAGCAAAGAGATTTTCAAATTCAGTGGCATTAAAAATGAACCATTCGTAACTATTTGTAACAATAAGATGTTTTATTTCAAAATTTGTAGCTCTAATCCGTTTACGTAAAGAATACCAACTCATGAACTACTTTGGAGTTAATATTTTCCTTATGGGAGGAAGTCAGAGATTAGTTTATTACAAGACTTAAAGCTAATAAACTTTAATCATTAATATAAAAAATATGTAATTTTGGGAAATTCAATTAATTTGATACTTAAAATATAATGCTATGAACACAAGAATATTTGACGACATTCCAGGAGTTGGGGAAATTTATCTCTACAGAAACTCTGATAGGAAAGATTATAAAGGAAGAATTTATTATGAAAAGAATTATTGGATTGATAATTTAGCTTTTAAGTTATTAAACCGTAATGAACCGCTTCTTTATAAAGAGTTTGAATCTATTGTAGGTGGTATTGACGCTCAAGCTTTAGTTGATATACCATTTATCAAGATTGATGGAAGGTATATTGCATTTGCCGCAGAAAAATTTCATATTGCAGCCATATTGGTAGCATTTTATGAAAGTTTTATTAAGGGAGAAGACCTTGACCTTTTGGATACACTTATGCCCTATGATATTATTAGTTACTTGCGACCTGCAATAACGGCTGATGATGGTGATAAAATTATAAAAGCCATTGAGAAATCACAAAACAATCATTATATTAGATTTTTGTTCCTATTATTAAGAAGATGTGGCGTCGAAGGCAATGATGATTGGAAAAACTGGCTAAAAAAATATATAGAAGAATTATCTTGTGAGATAAATTCTTATTCAGAATTCACAGTACAACGAGATGCCAGAGTAACTCTAACTACGATCAAAGGTAAAGAGTCTCTTTTCCCTTTTGTTGAAAGGATTATGAACGAGCCAAAGTTAGTTGAATATGAAACTAGGCATTTTATTGAGAGTTTAGGGACACCTGAACGAGCTGGAGATGTAATTTATTGGAAGATAGTTGAGGCAGGTTATCGGCAAAATATTGCACCGATAAACGTTTTCAGTTTACATCAATTTCCATCTAAACACATAAAGAAATTGTTAGCGGATATTAGTGAAAACCACGAACATGAAAAAATGAGAGAAATTGCTTCCGAGGCTCTTAAACGTATGTTATAATTAACATTTTTTTCGAAATACGAGTGGATGGGTTTGATATTTTAACGGAATAAATTCAAAGCCCACCTTTTTCATGTATTTTATAAAAGTTTTTCCGCCTTTTCCTTTGTGTTTTGGAATATGCGTGCAAAAGTTGTCTGTATAATCGAATGATTCCGAAACAACTAGGATACCCTCATTTATTAACTTAGTATAGAAATATTCAACAAGATTTTCGGGTTCATAAATATGTTCCAAAACTTCAGTACAAACAATACAATTTTGATTTGAATTTAAATCCGGTGAATCATATTCGATTATATCAGAAGATATATCATCTCTTAAGTCCTCAATACGTTGAATTGCGTAACCTCTTGTTATTGAATCTAGTTCGGAGAATGTAACTTCAACACCTCGTAACTTAGCTAATAATACAAAAGTACCAATACCTCCTGCATAATCATACAAGTGTTGAACTCCAAGTTCTTTTAATTTGTCAATAACTAATGAATAGTTAAAGAGTGTTTCCACTTGGTGATTGGCTGCTATTAGTTCTAAAACATATGAAGGTGTGGTTTTATAGAAGTCTTCAACACGCCTGATATCTAAAAAATCCATTTTCCTTTTTTCCCAATCTTTCAATACAGGAGTTTCAACTTTTAGATTTGCTTTAGAAAATTTATTCCCAAAGCTTTTGTTAATAAAGCTTAATGCATGATTATGCAATTTTTCAATTCTTGTAAGGGGAAAACCTGTATCATACTTTAAATTTTCTGATAAGAGCTTAAGTGCATAAAAAGCTTTATGTAGTTTCATTGCTTTCAAACGAATATTTTGAAAAGAAGATTTCGAAAGCATTGAATAACATTCTGTAAACAATCTTTCATTATCTGTACGGTAAGCATCTTCGCAAATTAAGAGTACTAAAACGGCAACCTCCTCAGGGTATTTCTCAAATTGAAGGTGTAAATTATTACCCTTGTTAAAATCTAAGGTATTTTCTTTATAAAATGATTTTGCTTCCTCAATGCCCAACTGTCCATTCCTCCATGTTTCCCACTGTACATAACCCGGATTTATTATTTGAATGTAGACGTTCTGAAGCTTATTTTGATATTGTTCTTCTGAAAAGAAATTAATATCATACAAATTTTTATAGTAGTTGTTCATTATCTTATCACTTTATTATTATTATCAAGTTTTATTATATCATTTTTAGATATTCTCAATGTAATATTCTGGTTTAATGCATAATGATTCTCTAGGCTTTTAGATTCATGCCAAATAATAACGTGAATCTTATTATCCTTACCCAATGGTCTTAAGGCATATAAAACTTTATTGGCTGCTTTTTTCACCTGGATAATTTGAGATGGCATTAAAAAATCATTATTGCTATTATTATCAATTGATTTATTTTCAATTATCTTACTTTTGTGCGAATGCCATGCAATCTTATAAACCTCTTTTGATAAATTATCAAAAGAAACCATATCGATGAAAGACACATTAACACTTTGAAGACCTAAAGGGTTACCAAGAGATGCAATATTGCTGTTATAGGGATTCATAATGAGTTCTTCAGGTGTGCCTTTCTGAATCAACTTGCCTTCCTCTAATACAATGAGTTTGTCGGAATTTATTATAATTTCATTTTCATCATGAGTAACATAAAGACAAATTTTATCATTTTCTTTAATATGATTTATCAAAATATTTGAGATGTGATTCTTCAGACTTTTATCAAGGTTGCTAAAAGGTTCATCTAGTAAAAGGAGTTTTGATGGTTTTAATAAAGCTTTAGCAAGAGCAATTCTTTGTTGCTCTCCGCCTGAAAGATTTTCAGGCTTTCTATTCCAAATATCTTCCCTTATTAAGAAGTTCTTCAAATATTCTTTTGCTTTATCAAGATTATGCTTTCGTACTCTTTCACAGCTAACTAATATATTCTCTAAAACTGTAAGCTGGTTATATAATGGAAATGATTGTTGAAGAAAGGAAATTGATCTTTTAGCAACAGGTGTATTATTTAATACATTATCATCAATCAATATTTGTCCCTGTTTAGGATTTACTAATCCTGCAATATTTCGCAATAAAGTTGTTTTCCCAGAGCCAGATGGGCCCACAATTCCTAAGACGGTTTTTGGTTCCGTAAAAAAATCAATTTCGTTAAGTATCGTTT
>DAOVJU010000204.1 GCA_030632095.1 Chlorobiota bacterium | reverse complement strand
TTTTTGTCATTATTAACCAGCTTAAGCATATCCTTATGTGAATCAATATTTACAATGTTCATTATGCTACTAAACCATTATTTAATTGAATAATCGAATTCCGGTCATCAAATATTGTACCGTTTATATTAACCTGAAAATTTTTCAGCCTGAATAGTTTCAAAGTTGCAAGATATAAATTCAAAGTTTAATTCTGAATCATATGAGTCCAGTCTAAAAAGGTAGAGAATTAAAAAATGCCACTAAAACACCAAAGCACCAAAATTCACAAAATGTTAAAAATCTAGCATATATATTTTGGTGAGATTTGGTGTTTTTGTGCTTTGGTGGCTACAAAAGAGTTTTATACTGAACTCATATATGATTATATTCAAAATTGTTTTCAAATTTTTCCATTGCCCGGTAAACATGAATACGCATGTACTAATTCTGCCACAGCAAATCATTACATCTTCATTTTGTTTTACCTGATGTCTATTTTGTATCTTCTAGTTTTTGCTTTTGTTCTGCAGTTAAGTTAACAGTTCCTGTTATCTTTAAGGTTGTTACCGGGTTATTAGGATCATTTGTTGTAACAGTAATATTTTTTGTTTGTTTTCCTTTTCTTCCTCTTGAATTAAATGTTGCTTTAATAACAGTTGTTTCCCCTGGTTTAATGACTTTCTTCTCTGGTTGAACAATGGTACAGCCACAAGTAGCTTTAGTTTTTCTAATAATCAAATCACTTTTTCCGGTGTTTTTTAATACAAAAGTTGTTTTCGCCAATTCTCCTTGTTTAATTATACCAAAATTATATATTCTTTTATCAAATGAAGTTACAGGTGCATTTGCTAATTCTTCTTCAGTTAAATGAGAAAAATCTTCATAAACATGAGCACTTATCTTTAAATAGTTTTTGTTATTAATTTCACCATTTTCTTTAACTATTATTTTTTGATAGATAAAGCCAAAGTCGTTAACCTTTGTAGCGTCAAAACGTATATTTATTTTTCCTTTTTCACCAGGCTTAATAGTTGATGGTATAACCTTCAAAGTAATATATGCTGGAATTTTATCAAATTCTATTTTAACAGGTTCTTCAGAAACATTAATAAATTCTATTTCCTTAGTTTTCACCGCTGTATTTAAAACTTTTGTAAATGCTGCATTTTCCGCAAGCCTGATCCTGTTCATGGCAAATGGGAACAGGTCTTCAATTGTTTTTGGCCGTGGTATAACCTCTCCACTAATTCGAAGCAGTGTTTTCTGATTATCGCTATTGGTATAAACTGAGATTGATTTATTAAATCTACCGGGCCGGTTTTTAGGCTCATACCTTGCTGTTACAAATCCTTTTTGTCCTGGAGGAACAGGTTGTTTTGTATAATCAGAAGTTGTACAACCACAAGATGGTTTTACATTTTTTATTAATAATGGTTTATCACCTGTATTGGTAAAAACAAATTTATAATCTGCAGGGCCCTTTTCCTCATTTATTTGTCCATAATCATGATGCAATTTTTCAAAACTTACATTCGCGTTCATTTGCTGGCCAAACGAGATAGTAAGGGCTAACAAAATTGTAGTTATACTAAATAAAAACCTTTTCATTGTTTTCTAATTTTAATTAAACTTCCTGATTAGTTACAAAAGTAATATTTTTTATACCGTCATTGCTGTTAACAAATTTCGACTTTGTTAATTTTTGTTAAATGCAATAAGTTCATATTTCAAAGAAGTTGAGTTTTTTATTTATATTTCAAATTATATACTATATTTTCTTTAAATTTATGGTATATCGTATTTTATAAATAGCATATAAATAGAGACTGTCTCTTATGTAACTACTTTTTTTTCAGTTACTTTTCTTGGGGCTAAATTGCCCAATGCTGAGGGACTATAAAGTAGCACATCATTGCAACGACGACGAAGGAAGAAGAAGCAATCTACTGATTAGCAAAGGATTGCTTTGTCGTTCCTTTTCGCAATGACGGGAACGACAGATTTTATTGACAGACATTAAATTGGCTTCAAAAATAAATAAAAAACAGAGTATTTTTTTAATAAAATTATTCCTGGCTTTTTCGTTACAGGTATTTAGCAATGAAAATATTGATAGTTTAAAAAACTTAGTGCCGGGTAAAAGGAATAACGATAAAGTTAAATTGATAAATAAGATTTCAAAAGCTTATTCACAGTCTAATTTTGATTCATGTTTATTTTATGCTAACCAGGCACTTGTTTTATCGGAGGAGTATAAATATAAGCAGGGGCAAGCTGATTCATATTACCGTATTGCAGATGCATATTTCTATCAATATGAATATTCAACAGCATTGGATAATTATAACAAGTCATTATCTATTTCAAATAAAAACGAATACATGCAGGGAAGTGCAAATGCATTAAATGCTATCGGGATAATTCATATGTTCAGGAGTGAATATGACATTGCGTCAGAAAAATATGAGAAATCTTTAAATCTTTATCAGCAATTAAAAGATGAAGATGGTATTGCCAATACATACAATAACCTGGGAAATCTGCATTTGTTTAAAGGTAAAAATGAAAAGGCATATGAATATTATGATAAAGCACTGGAAATTAAAAAAGCATCAGGAAATATTAAAGATGTTGCAAATGCACTTATTAACCTGGGTAACGCGCTCGAAAGTATGGGTGATAACACCAAAGCGCTTGATTATTATTCAGAAGCATACAAACTCAGTAATGATATTATATTTAAGCCTGCAATAATTAAATCAGGAATTAATATCGGGCTAATTTATTATAGCTTAGGAAACTATTACGATGCCATTGAGTTTTTTCAGAAAGCCTTGGAAATGAGCCAGGAAACAGGCGATATTTCAGGAATGGCAATATCTTTAAGCAGCTTTGGTAATATATATTATGATGTTGGTGATTTTGAAAAATCTTTATCCTTTCATCAGCAGGTTTTAAAGATTTATGAGGAATTGGCAAATAAAGATGGGATTGCATCATCATTGTACAGCATTGGGGTTATATATAGCGATCTTGGGGAATATGAACTGGCTCTGACTTATTATACTGATGCACTCAAATTAAACAGGGAAACCGGTAATATAAAAAGTTTGTCAAATTCATTGAATAGTATTGGAAATATATTTGAAATTAAAGGTGAATTTGACAGTGCACTTGTTTATTATAATGAAGCTTTAGATATTAATGAAGCCATGGAAGATAATGAAGGAATGGCCATTACCATTCATAATTTAGGATTATTATACGAAATTAAGGAAGACTATAACAAAGCTATTGAATATTATAATAAATCGTTGGAAATTGAAAAGCTATTAGGAAACGAAAAGGGAGTTGCAATATCATTACAAAATATTGGTACATTATATAAAAACCAGGAAAAGTTCACTAAAGCTTTTGATTATTACATGCAAAGCCTGGCACTAGCTAAAAAAATAAATTTGAGAAATTTATTAAAGAGTAATTATAAAAATATATCTGAGGTTTATCAGTCTACTGGCAATTGTGAAAAGGCGCTTGATTATTACATCTCATATTCAATTATAAAAGATACTATATTTAATGAAGAATCGAGAAAGCAAATTGCCGAACTTGAAACAAAATATAAGACAGAAAAGAAAGAAGCCGAAATAAAATTATTAACAAAAGAACAAGCTTTACAAAAGGCTGAAATAGCCAGAAAGAATATTTTTCTGCTTTCGCTCACTACAGGAATAATTCTTATTGTATTATTAGCATTTATTATTTATCGAAGATATCACGAGAAGAAGAAGGCAAATACGCTGCTTGCAAAGCAAAACGAGGAAATAAGGAGACAAAAACAGGATATTACAGATAGTATTACGTATGCAAAAAATATTCAAACTGCTGTTCTTCCTCCAATCGATTTTCTTAAAGATAAGTTTTCAGAGCATTTCATTTTGTATAAGCCAAGAGACATTGTAAGCGGTGATTTTTACTGGATGACTACAATTAATAATAAAACCATTGTTGTAGCTGCTGATTGTACTGGTCATGGTGTACCAGGTGCTTTTATGAGTATGCTGGGAGTAACATTTCTGAATGAGATAATGAGTAAGTTTGGCGAATTACCTGCCAATGAAATCATAATAGAATTAAGGAAACATATTATTACATCATTACATCAATCGAAAGAAGAAAGAGAAAGAAAAGATGGTATGGATTTGTCTTTGTGTATTTTTGATTTTGAACAAATGGAACTACAATTTTCTGGAGCTTATAATTCACTTTATATAATACGTAGTAAGAAACTTCCGAATCCCCGAAACTTGGAAAGCCTTATTGTAGATGAAAATGGAAAGCTGGGACTTTATGAAATAAAAGCAGACAGAATGCCTATTGGAGTGAGCTTGAAATCAGGAGAGCCATTTACAAACAATTTACTCAAATTGGAAAGGAATGATTCGTTTTATATTTTTTCAGATGGTTATGTAGATCAGTTTGGCGGGCCAGGTGAGAAAAAATTCAATCGTAAACAATTTAGAGAACTACTAATAAATTTGCAGGAGAGAAATATGTTTGACCAAAAAGAAATCCTGGACGAAACCATTGAAAAATGGAAAGGGGATTGTTTGCAAATTGATGATATTCTGGTTATTGGGATGAGAGTTTAGTTTCAAGTTTGAAGTCCCGAAGACAAAAAAGTACCTCATCCCGGACAAAACGAAGTGGAGACCCAGGAACTCATGCAAAAGAATCACTTCACTTCCGCCCCTGTTGGTGTTATCACCAACAGGGAATAATTATCACCAACAGGTTAATAAAGAACGATTTTGTAAACTATTTTATAAATCATCCATATAATACGTTAGTATACCTAATTTATCAACCTCTGCTTCATAAAACTCCTCACTTGAATATTCATAAAAACTATCATCTTTAACCAATTTCCATTTTTCAACTTTTGGATTATTATGGATATAATCTAATTTCTGCTCAAGTACCTCACGCGAATATAAATCAACTGATAATGGATTTCTTTCCCAAATTTGATATTTACGGTCTTTCTTATTTACCTTAAACGATTCTAATTGTTTATCATTCTTTTTTTCCATTTCCAGTTTAATTTGCTGGGCTGTAAACTTCATAAAATCACGCTGAATATCGGATTGCTTATAATTTTCTTCAACCTTCCAGATTAAATGGATATGATTTGGCATTATTACATAGGCATATAATTTGATCTTTTTTGCATTTACAAGATATCTAAGGCTCAAGAATTATCTTTCTGTTTACATTATTATTTAAAAGATGCTGCCATTGAAAAATTGTTGCCGTGTAAAATTGCATGTAATTCATAAGGATAGATTCTGATATAAAAATAAAGAATTTTGTTAATTCATGACAATTCTTGTTGGTGATAACACCAACAAGGGCGAGAACTCTAAAATAATAAATCAAAAATCAAAAATCATCTTTCCCTAAAGCCCTTCGAGTAATAATTTCATTTCTTCAGATTCATCTTCATCTAAAAGAATCGAAAAAGGGTATGAATATTCTTGTTGAAGAAGTTCATGATTTGCAAGTTGTACTACAATTTCGTAATCAGTTCCTGAAACTAGTTTTAAACCATTTTGTGCCAGAATTTGTGGTAAATTAAAATTCTCAACTTGTATTTCACTACTTTCCCAAAGATTGGCTTCAGCGTATAATTCTCGAAGCATAACTTTTTCAACTTGTTCATTTGCATTCCAGCTAATATCTATTGATTCAACTGAAGGGAAATAGTATTCATTATTCGTAAAAGCCAGTGGTTTAATATTAAAATCGAAGGTATATTTAGTTTCTATCGCAAATGTTGAACTACTATGCATTTCAATATTTAATTGATATGAATGATCGTTTATGAATTTGTTCTTTAAATCATTGGAAAGGGCTTCAGCATTAAATTCATTTAACTCATAATCAGGGCTTTCCCAGATAATTTCTATTTCAGTCATGTCAATTAATTTGATGCCTGCAATGGATGTATCGGCTTTCCACGAAATAACTATATCTTTAGCACCGGTAAAACAGGTTGAATTTTTTTTGTCAAATTCCAGGGAAACATCTTTAATGCCTGACTTTTTCATAACCGCCATTGCAAAGAGTTTTTCAGTGCCCTTTTTTTGTTTATCGGTAAGGCGCTCGCAACAGTATTTTTCACTGGTTAAGCAATTTATTAAGCTTATTTTTTCTGCTGAGTTTATTAAAATAAGTTTTGTAAGTTTCTCGCTGAAAACGGTCTCGTCAATCTTAACCCCGTCGGAAATACTCTCGCTCTCAATAAACTCCGCTGAAACCAGAGAATTAAGTTTGTGAAGAATCCTGTTTAACTCCATATCTATATTCAACCCTTCCCTTTTCAACTGCAATTCCATCTCTGTTTTAAGAGCGCTTCCCCGGGCTTTGGCAACCTGCACCTCCGTATTTGAAATAACCGTGCGGATTTTCCTGAGATAAAAAACTATGAAAAAATACTTTTTCACCTCATAAATAATCCTGTTTTTCTCAGCC
>DAOVJU010000554.1 GCA_030632095.1 Chlorobiota bacterium | reverse complement strand
AGTTAAGGTTTCCTAGATTATAGTGTGCTAAACTGAAATTGGGATCTAATTTAATTGTCATTTCTAGGTCGTGTTTAGCTAGTTCCATATCAGCGCCACTTTCATGTATAAATCTATCTTGCTTGTGTGCTGAAGTATTAAAAACAATGATGTTATTCGCAGAATTGAATTTTTGAAGAAATTCATCAATTTCCATTTCTAAGCAAGCACGGCTAAACCAGGCTGATACTAATAACGAATCGTACTCTATCGTTTTATCAAAATAAGTTTTTGCTGAATTATAATTTTGAATATCCTGGTTTGCAATTCCTGCATACATGTTTTGTATTTCAGGACTTAATTCCGAAACATCAAATTCATGAAAACTATTATTTAAGTTATCAAATGAAAAATCACTGGTAAATATAAAAAGCGTATCGCTCTCTGTGAATGAGGTAATATTTTTTAAATAGAAGTTGAACTTATCGCCCGTGTGTACAACTTGTTTGTCATTACTTTTCAATACTATTTTAAAAAATGGCATTAAGTTAATGTCAACAAATCTTTCCCGGATGCTTGGCTTTTTATTTTTACTATAATATTCAAAATCAGAATTCAGGGATATCATTTGGTTAAAATACCTGCTTGTGTCAGCATATTCATTAAAATAGTTCTTTACTTTTTGGTCTTCAAACTTCTTAAGAATTTCCATTCCTGTATTATAATCTTCAATTGAACCATCAATATCGCCTGATTTTCTTTTAGCTGATGACCGGTTTATATAAGCTCCCGGAAAATCAGGGAACAATTCTATAGCAGTTGTATAATCCTGAATAGATTTGTCAAATTCGTTCTTCTGAAAATGAATTCCTCCACGATTATATAAACTCAAAATGTTACGCGGCCTTAGTTCAAGTACTTTCGAATAATCTTTAATAGCATCATCCATGGCACCTAGTTGCGAATTAAGAATTGCACGGTTAAAATAGGTGAGGGCATTGTATGGATTCAGTTCAAGTACTTTATTATAATCCTGCATTGCACCGGTAAAATCCTGAGCTTCTGCTTTTGCAATTGCACGGTAAAAATATGTGATCTCCTGTTCAGGATTTATCAGTGCAGCTATATCATAGTCTTTAACAGCTTTCTTATATTTTTCATCTTCATAATAAACCAGTGCGCGTTTTATATAAGCAAGGTCATTATTAGGCTGTAAATCAATTGCTTTGCTAAAATCTTTTATTGCATCTTTATATTCTTTCAATAAATAATATGTAGTTCCTCTAGTCAGGTAAGCATCGGTACATGATGATTTTAAATCAATTACTGTATTACAATCAATTAATGCAAGTTCATAGTTATCCATTTCAGTGTTTAAATAAGCCCTGTTCAAATACAAGTAAACATTAAAAGTATCCAGCTTAATGCCTTTATCAAAATCCAGTAATGCGCGGTTATAATCCTGTAGTTTCCCTTTCGTTATCCCTCTTAACCTGTATGCTTCCGAATGATAAGGATTAACGGATATGGCTTTGTTTAAATCGCTTTCAGCACCAATATAATCTCCCAGTGCCATTTTTGCATATCCCCGGTAAAGATATGGTTCAAACAGGTATGGTTTTACATAAATGGCTTTGTTGAATTTAATTAAGGCTTCAGTATATTTTTCATCCTGGATAAGGCGAACACCATTTGCTATTAAAGATTTTGTATCGTATTGGGCATAAGATGTTTGGAAGAAGAAAAGTATAATTATTATAAAAGAAGATTTCATTTATAGGAGTATAGTATTATGTCAAATGTCAGATGTCAAAAGTCAAATGTATCAAGTAAAATAAAACCATGTAAATAACAATACATTTGACATTTGACATAACGCTTGCTTACTCTTTTTTCTTATAACATTTTACCCAGTCGATATCCATGCTTGCAGGCAAACCATTTTGACTTTTTGAAGAATTAATTCCTGAACTGAATTGCAGGTAAAGCTCTTCGTCAGGTATACCGGTGGTTTGTTCAGCAATAACAAAATCGTTTATTTTCCAGGTAAGCTTTTCCGGAGTCCAATCGAGTGAGTAAATAAAATAATCTTTTTGCAGTGCAGAGATACTAATTTTTCCTTCGTTTTTCTCAAATCCTGTTTTGCTGGTATCAGATTTCCAGAAATTTGATATTAGGAGCTCCTTTTTTGTTTTTGAATTATATTTAAAAATATCAATGTGTGGTAATATTGTTTCACCTACCATCCAGAATACATGTTGTACATTATCATTACTGCTTAATTTAACTTTAGCTTCAAAACGTCCGTATTTTTGCCTGAAACTTTGTGCTGTGTTTATTATTCCACTTGTAAAGTCAAAATCCTTGATCGTAAATCCTAATGTTGTATTCCAGACTTTTCCTTTTGCCTGTTCTTTTTTAGTTACTATACTTAAAGTTTTATTACTCACATCAAGGTTTTCACCATTGGTGAAGTAATGCTTGTCACCAGTAAGTGAATAACCTTCGTTTAACAACATTTTTCCCCAGAAAAAGCTGGTTAACCATGTTTCTTCATTCAATTTGTCAGTGCTGAAATCTTCTTCAAATGTTATTT
>DAOVJU010000308.1 GCA_030632095.1 Chlorobiota bacterium | reverse complement strand
GTTGTTATTAATAAATTAGTAGGAGAAACTGCAAATATTTTTAGAGGTAATTACCGGTCAATTATGAATGGCGAATTCAAAGGAAGCCTGATAAATAACCTGACCGGACAATCGCTCCATGCCATGCAAAACCTTATTCAGGTTTCAGTTGATAAAATTTATAAGCATAAATCAGTAGTTGAAATAGAATTGGCCGGTTATAAGGTTATTGGAAGCTTGCTTGAAGAATTTATTGAAGCCCTGTTGAAGCCTGAATCCAACTATGCGAAAAGCATGTTATCATTAATTCCTATACAATTCTCAATAAAAAATACTGAATTATACCTGAATATCAGATCAATACTGGATTATATTTCCGGAATGACCGATGAATATGCCTTAAATCTTTATCGAAAAATCAAGGGAATAAGTTTACCTGATTTAACCTGATAATGCATTGTGAACAATAATTATTCAGATTTTCAATACAAAAACTATTAAAACAGGAACCAAAATGGTCAATATGATTCCATTTAAAACAGAAATAATAGCATATTCCTTACCTGAAGACCTGGTAATAATTGGTAAGGTTGTATCCATTGATGTTGCTCCACCTGAAGCAATTGGTGCAATTTTACCAAAATATTTTGCCAGAATTGGAGCTGTAAGTAAAGTGATTGCTTCACGTATTACATTTGATAAAAGCGCAATTATTCCCATTTTCTCACCACTTATTTCTGTAATGAAAATGCTGGAAAGACTATAATACCCAAATCCAAATCCAACAGCTACAATATCTTTATAATTATATTGTTTAAAAAAAACTGCAACTATGCTTACTCCAATGAAAGTACCAACAACAACCGTTAAAGGAACAATAAAAACAGTCAACTTAAGCTTTTTTATCACAGATAAAGCATTTTTATCGCTTCCAATACCAATACCTACCAGAAACATTAATAAATATAAAGCATAAATGTCATATTCAGAATTATAAAACTCAGCAGGAAGCATATCAAAATATCCAGCGCAAATCCCGCATGCAAAAAAAAGTAATATGATTAAACTGCTTTTCATACTTTTAGTTTTTGCCTAATTTATTCCTGAAGAACAGCTTCCCAACAAAATAAGCTAATACAATACTTCCTGACAATGCTCCAATTGTAATGAAAAATGAATGCAATCCCAATGTTCCCAAATTATTCATTATTTGTTCATTACTTCCCATTACAATTCCAAGTAAAAACAACAACAGGAAAATTGCATAAAGTGTAAGTTTATCGTTCAATTTAACCAGTTTCTGCTTATTTCTGAGAAAGTGTCCAATTCCCATCCCTACAAACATTAAAACTAATACAGCTATCATTTTATATTATTTTTATTTTTTTAGTTCTATTCAACAGTTTAAAGTTTCAGGTTTCAGGTTTCAGGTTTCAGGTTGGTAATGAAGTTATAAAGATAAGAACAAAAGCAATTTAATTTTACACAAGCGTTAAAACTTGGCGAAGAATAAATGCGCACAATCAGAAATTCATTGACACAATTAAAAATTATTGTAATTTAGTTATAATGAAAATAAAGCTAACTGGTGCTTTTATTTAATTGTTATGTTTAATATAAAAAAGATAGAAATAAAATGAAAAAGAATATTACACTTTTAATCATTACGCTAATTCTAACATCCTGTGGGAACAAGACAAAAAAGTATGAAGAAACCCTTTCAAAAGTAAATGAAAGGATTAATGGGATATCAATGAAAATTCCAATTATTCTTCCAAATTCATTGGATAACCAAAGAAAAGAATATGCAGAAATATATCCTGAAGGTATTGAAGATAAATCATTCGAAAAACTACTTACTCATGAAATGGCACATAGATTACATATCAGAATTTTAGATGGAAATGAAGAAGCAATGGGACCAATCTGGTTCTTTGAAGGATTTGCTATTTATATTGCTGATCAGTTAATTAAACCGGAAATAAATCTCAGTAAAAAAGAAATGTATGAAATCCCGTAAAGCGGGGAACAAAGTGAATAACTTAGAAAGCGAAGTGAACGTTCTCGTGAACGAAGTTAATAAACGTACACAATTGAGAGAAAACAATATTTTCCAAAAGTCTGGAAAAATCAATTTAATTTTAATATCTTTTATGCTTAAATTAAAAATTTGGAACTATGAAACTTAAATTCATTTTTTTATTGCTGGTTTTTGCCATAAGCCTGATTTCATGCGATAAAGATGACGAAACCACTATATCGGAAAAAACCTATAACAATATTGTTTGTCATAAAGTGATTCAGAATAGTGTAAATAGTTTTATACTTATTGGATCAAGCTATAACAATGAATATGGCAAAGATTTATACATAGCTAAATTTGATGAAAACTATGATAAAATCTGGGGATTCAAACATCAGAAGCTGTATAATCAATTTGGTAAGTCTGTATTTGAAACAGATGATGGTTTTATTGCTGTTGGTGCAAATGCCAATAACAATAGTGATTCGCTAAACCTCTTCGTTGTAAAAATCAATAGTTCAGGAGAATTACAATGGGCAAAATCATATTTTGAAGCTTATCCATACAGTCAAGGAAATGATATAGTTTCTGCTTACGACGAAGGATTTATTATTTCAGGTAATATTAAAGACTTTGAATCCAGTTCTTTTGACAATTCAAGTACATTGATCATGAAAATCAATGTATCTGGTGATTCATTGAATAGCCGTATATATTTCGGTGGAAAAGAAAATGGACATTCAATCTTAAAATTTAATGATAATTTTATAATTTCCAGCAGTATTGCAATTTTAGTAGTAACAAATGACTTAAATTTAATTACACTTAACGCAATGTTTCTGGAAATAGAAGCAGTAATGACCAAACTTTATATTTTGAATAACAATGAATATTTAGCATATGGTTATACCAAATCTAATTCGTCATTTTTAATGAAATTCGATCACAATAACGATTTGCTTTGGAGTCAAGAATATGAGGATCTATCCATATTATCCGTGGCTGAGCATAAATCAGATTTCTTCGCAACCGGAAAAGTTAAAGATGAGTATTTTAATAAATTGCTAATTGCTGACATTGATGAAACAGGTTCATTAAAATTTTCTGACTCGCATGGTACATCTTCTGATATTAATTATGACAGGATTGGCAAACAAGTGATTTATTTAAATAACAACACATTTGCAATCTGGGAAAACTATAACTTAAATAAATTAAAGGTATATACGGTTAATGAATCAGGAGAAAAAGTGAATAATTAATTAATTGTTATTTTACAAGGTGCTAATGAAAAAACAAATATGCTACAAAAATTGCTGCAACTATTCCAGCCAGATCAGCAATTAAACCCGCCGCAACTGCATGCCTGGTTTTACGTATTCCAACGGAACCAAAATAAACAGCAATAATATAAAAAGTTGTATCGGTTGCTCCCTGAACAGTGCATGCCAGACGTCCTGCAAAAGAATCAGCGCCAAAAGACTTCATGGTTTCTATCATCATTCCCCGGGCCCCGCTCCCACTTAAAGGTTTCATAAATGCTGTTGGAAGAGCATCTACAAAGTCGGTATTCACTCCAAAAAAGCTGAAGAATTTTGCAATACCATGAACCAGAAAATCCATTGCACCAGATGTCCTGAAAACACCAACTGCAACTAAAATTGCAATTAAATATGGAATAATCTTTATGGCAATTTTAAATCCGTCCTTAGCTCCTTCAATAAAAGCGTCATAAACATTTACCCGTTTAAATAACGCGAGGCTTATAAATAAAATTATAATGGTAAATAATATCATGTTTCCCGCTAAGGATGATACAAGCTCAATTTGTTCTTGTGGCAATTGTGTAAAATAATATATTATTCCGGCAATTATCAATGTAAAGCTGCCAAGATATGCTATTACAACCTTATTTAATAAATTAATTTTCTGAATTAAAGACACAGCAATTATTCCGGCAATGGTTGAAAAAAAAGTCGAAATTAATATTGGTATAAATATATCTGAAGGGTTTGCTGCTCCTAGTTGTGCTCTGTAAACCATTATGGTAACAGGAATAATAGTTAATCCCGATGTATTTAAAACCAGGAACATGATCATAGAATTAGAAGCAGTATCTTTTTTATCATTTAATTCCTGCAATTGTGTCATTGCTTTTAATCCAAGAGGAGTTGCTGCATTATCCAATCCCAGCATATTTGCTGCCAGGTTCATAACTATTGACCCTGTTACAGGATGGTCTTTAGGAATACCGGGAAATAATTTGCTGAAGAATGGGCTAAGCGCCCTTGATAACATATTTATCACGCCACCCTTTTCTCCTATTCTCATTATCCCCAACCATAATGTCATAGCCCCTGTCAAATACAATGATATTTTAAATCCGGATTCTGCCATATCAAATGTACTCTTGATCAATGCCGGGAATACTTCAATATCTCCATATGCAATTAACCTGATAAGTGCAATAATAAAGGCTATCAAAAAAAATGCTATCCAGATAATGTTTAGAACCATATTTTTAAAACAAGTGATAAAAGATTAAAGATATAAAAGACTTTGAATGAAAGACAAAAAAATAAACAAAAAGGCACAAAGGCATAGAGCAGTAGACAAAAGACAATAAGGAAACAAACCAGAAACCAGAAACTAAAACTTCTCCCATCTGACAATTTCCTCAAGTTTCTTTCTTTGAGTTAAATGCCTGTTAACATTTACCTGGTCTGTAGGATAAGCTAATGGAAGCAATGCAATAGGCTCAATATCGTCAGGAATATTAAGCAATTCTTTACATTTTTGTACATCAAAATGACAAATCCAGCATGTTGCTAATCCTAAATCTGTGGCGGCTAGCGTCATATGGTCAATTGCAATCCCCAAATCAATATCAGCATGATCTTTTCCATCAAAAGATCGTTTCCATGATTTACCATGATCAGCACAAGCAACAATAATAACCGGTGCACCATATAACCATTCTCTATGATAACAACCACTAATTTTATCCAGGTTTTCCTTCTCCCTGATAACAATAAAATACCAGGGCTGGTTATTTGAAGCTGAAGGTGC
>DAOVJU010000153.1 GCA_030632095.1 Chlorobiota bacterium | reverse complement strand
TCCGATATTATTATAACTTGTCGCCACAAGAGTATGTTTTTCGCCAAGCAGTTCTTTAAATATTTGTAAAGATTTAAAAAAATATTCCAAAGCCAGGCTGTATTCGTTTTTATCCTTGTAAACAAGTCCGATATTATTATAACTTGTCGCCACAAGAGTATGTTTTTCGCCAAGCAGTTCTTTTTCTATTTGTAAAGATTTTTGGTAATATTCCAATGCCAGATCGTATTCGGATTTATCTTGATAAACAAGTCCGATATTATTATAAGAAGTTGCCACAAGAGAATGTTTTTCGCCAAGTATTTCTTTTTTTATTTTTAAAGATTTAAAAAGATATTCCAAAGCCAGGCCGTATTCGTTTTTCTCATGATAAACACCTCCGATATTATTATAAGAAAATGCCACATCAGTATGTTTTTCGCCAAGTAGTTCTTTTGTTATTTGCAATGATTTGAAATAGTATTCCAAAGCCAAATCGTATTCGTTTTTATCTGCATAAACATTTCCGATATTATTATAAGAAGTTGCCACAAGAGAATGTTTTTCGCCAAGCAGTTCTTTTGTTATTTTTAATGATTTAAAATGATATTCCAAAGCCAAATCATACTCGGATTTGTTTTCATAAACAGCTCCGATATTGTTGTATGAACCTGCCACCTTAATATGTTTTTCACCCCAAAGTTCTTTTTTTATTTGTAATGCTTTAAGAAGGTATTCCAAGGCCAAATCGTATTCGGATTTGTTAGCATAAACAATTCCTATGTTGCCGTATGAACCTGCTACCTTAATATGTTTTTCGCCTAGAAGTTCTTTTCTTATTTGTAATGTTTTTTCCCAATATACTAACGCTAAATCAGGTTCGCCTTTATAAGCATGGAAAAGCCCCAGTCTGTGGTAGGCATCCGACACAATAGTATCCTTTTCGTTTGAATGCAACAGTGTTTTATCTATTGCCAGTTTTAATGTAGCTATTGCCTGATCAAGTTGCCATTGTTTCTGGTAGCATTCGCCATGTTTTGTTTCACTTTGCAAATATTTCCTCCATTGTTCGTGGTTTTCATACATCATACTTGCTTTTTCAAAATACACAATTGCTGTATCATAGCTTTTATTTTTATAATTGTCTTTTGCTTTTTCAAAATAGCTGTTTGCCAAGGTAGTGTCTGTCGTAATATCCTGTGCAAAAGAAAGTTGATTGCAAGATAAAAGCAGTAAAAAGATGGATAGGATTTTGGTTGTTTTCATAAATAGTATATTTTTTATTACGAATTTAGAAATAATTAAAAATGCAAAAATTAACTATAGTAATCTGCCAAAAACGGTTGGCTCTATCTACCAGACAGAAATCATAATCATTACTATGATAAAAAATGAAGTATAAAATGCATCTTTTCGATTTCGTTCCCGTTTTCGCAAAAGTAGTTCGACTGTTATAAACAGAACTGAAATGATTAAAAATATCTTAAGTGGTTCATTAGAAAATATAACAGATGCAAATCCTAAAAATATAAGTATAAAAAGTTTAACAATTTTTCGAATCACATATTTTACAGTTAATACTTTAACTACATAATTTTTACCATAAAACAACAAATAATAAAAAGTTATAAAGAGTATAAGATAAAACAAACCTTTTTCTATTAACCTTGCAAATCCATAAAAATAAGTTGAATACCAATTAAGCTCTTTTATGTTTTTTTCAATAAAATCCTTATCATAAATACATTTCTTTAAAGCAGATTTTGCTTTATCTGATATACCCGGAATTATAATAATATCTTCAATATCATGAAAATATATTTTTTCGTTCCTGAATTTTAAGATACTGTCAATTTCATTACGCTTCAATTCCTTTATTGATTGTAAATCGTATTTATCCGCAGCGTTTAAATTAAAGGCGTAAAAATTGGTTCTGTTTCCTCCAAATTGATCGAAAAGTAATCTCCCATGCCGATGATTTTTATTTAAAAGCCATATTTCAGGTCCGGTGTCATTGTTATAATAATAACCAGTTACTTTTTCGAAAAGTCTCATTATGACTCCCTTTTCATCTGGAAATTCATATAAATACCCTTCTATAAATTCTATTAAAGGCGATTGATTTATAGTTAATGAATTAAGATATTTATTGAATATGATAAAAATTTTGAGGTATTGATTTTCAAGTGGGGAGAAAACACTATCAGGGATGAATTCATTAGGTGCATCTATCAGAAATTCACGATAAAACTCCATGTGTCCATAATTATTAGCAAGTTTGCTGTTTACTAATTTTTCAAAAAAAGATGCAATTAAACCTTCTGTTGATAAAATCTGGTGATAATTTTTCAATTTATCAGAATCAATCTTAACACCTGAATTCCTGTAAAAAAGGGCCTTTTCCACATTACGAAAATTAGCTTCTTTTGGTCTATATTTAAACAAATCATTGCGAACCCAATCCATTCTTTTTATTGATTCATAATTATTATACCATAATAATGGAGTAATCCGGTAATAATCAAGCCTGAATGGCAAATAAAAATCCCTCAAATATCCTTCTAAATACCTGTTTGACTTATCTTTTTTTTGTTTTGCATTATCTATAATATCCTTTCTTAAATGCAGATCAGGCTCATAACCCCTGGAAATATTTTCAAAGTGTATAGCAAAACCTTCATTAAAAGCAGTTCTAAAATCTGTTATAACACTTGAAAAAGGAATATTTAAACTTGCCGGCAGTTCATTATTTTGTTCATGAGCTAAAATAAAATACAAAATATGTCCCATTTCATGTGGAAATATTTGTGTAAATGAGCCTAAATAGTTTTCAGGATCATCATTTTCCTTTGAATAATCGATGTAATAATAAGCTGACTTATTTACTCTGTCCCTGTTTTTCTTACGCAAATAGAAACCTTTTTTAACATAAGCACCTTTACTTTCTGATAACAAAAGATAAACAGGTTCAATTTCAGTTATTTGTCCTGTATTAAACAAATAATTTTGTGCTAAATAATATAACTTAACCGATTGAGCAGGAAAAGAATTTCTTAATATATCTTGCAGTATCTGAACATTAGGGGCATCATAATTTGTTTTTCTCAAAATTGGTAAACCACGATGAGTATTTGGGTCATATTCGAGGAATTTTATTACATCTCCTTTCGGATAAATATGTTTGTCAAACAGTTTATTGCTCTCACTCCCACATACTGTAAAATGGAAAGACAGAATAAAAACAATCAGCCAAATTATAGGGTTTCTTTTTTGTATCATAAACCTGATAAAGGTTTAAAAATAATGAAATTCCTTACGCTAACCAAAACTACATATTGCGCCTGTATCGTCCACTGATCCTGAAATATTACATATTTCTTCGATATTGGCCTCCAACCTTAAACAAAGCATTTGTTATTTGTCCAATTGAACAGTATTTTGCTACCTCCATTAACTCATTGAAGATATTATAATTCTTTCGGGCTGCTTCTTTAAGTTTATTTAATTGTTCCCTGGATTCTTTTTCATAAGTTTTATGAAGTTCATTTAGCATTTCAATCTGATACTTTTTCTCTGTCTCGGTTGCCCTGATTACCTCCTGGGGTATTATTGTCGGAGATCCTTTCGATGAAAGAAAAGTGTTTACTCCCATTATAGGCAATTTCCCACTATGTTTCATTTGCTCATAATACAATGACTCTTCCTGAATTTTACTTCGCTGATACATGGTTTCCATTGCTCCCATTACTCCTCCTCTTTCGGTTATCCTGTCAAATTCAGCAAGCACAGCTTCTTCTACTAAATCAGTTAGTTCTTCAATAATAAATGATCCTTGCAATGGGTTTTGATTTTTAGTCAATCCCAGTTCATGATTTATTATCATTTGAATAGCAATTGCCCTGCGAACAGATTCTTCAGTTGGCGTTGTAATTGCTTCATCATATGCATTTGTATGTAATGAATTACAATTATCATATATGGCATAAAGTGCCTGTAGCGTTGTTCTAATGTCATTAAAATCAATTTCCTGGGCATGAAGTGACCTCCCTGAAGTTTGTATGTGATATTTAAGCTTTTGTGACCGGGAATCGGCATTATACTTTTCTTTTAGGGCAATTGCCCAGATTCTCCTGGCAACCCGGCCAATTACAGAATACTCAGGGTCAATTCCATTGGAAAAGAAAAATGAAAGATTTGGCGCATATTTATTGATATTCATTCCCCTGGATTGATAATATTCAACATAAGTAAAACCATTTGCAAGGGTTAACGCCAATTGTGTTATAGGATTAGCTCCTGCTTCAGCAATATGGTATCCTGAAATAGAAACTGAATAAAAATTCCTGATGTTGTTTTCAATGAAATATTCCTGGATATCGCCCATTAATTTCAAAGAAAAATCAGTTGAAAAAATACATGTATTTTGTGCCTGGTCTTCTTTTAATATATCAGCCTGAACAGTTCCCCTGACTTTTGCTATGGTATCAGTTTTAATTTTTTCATATACATTTTTTGGAAGTACTTTATCACCTGTTATTCCCAATAGTAATAAACCAAGTCCATCATTTCCTTCTGGTAGCTTGCCTTGATATTTGGGTGGTTTTGCCCCTCGCTCTATATAAAACTTTGCAATTTTTGATTTCACTTCCTCCACTAGTCCATTTTCTCTAATATACTTTTCACATTGCTGATCAATTGCAGCATTCAGGAAGTAAGCAACCATGGTTGGTGCGGGACCATTAATGGTCATTGAAACCGAAGTTATCGGATTATATAAATCAAAGCCGGAGTATAATTTTTTTGCATCGTCCAGGCATGCAATTGAAACACCAGAATTTCCAATTTTTCCATAAATATCAGGCCTTAAATCAGGATCTTCACCATAAAGTGTAACCGAATCGTAAGCTGTTGACAGGCGTTTAGCAGGAATTCCGTACGAAAGATAATGAAAACGCTTGTTAGTTCTTTCAGGTCCGCCTTCACCGGCAAACATCCTGGTTGGGTCTTCACCTTCTCTTTTAAATGGAAAAACACCTGATGTATATGGAAACTCGCCAGGAACATTTTCTAATAAATTCCATCGTAATATATCACCCCAGGCTTTATACGATGGTGTAACAATTTTTGGGACCTGAAGATGCGACATAGTTTCTGTGTGTGTTTCAACCTTTATTTCTTTATCCCCGACCTTGTATATAAATACTTCATTTTTATAGGATTGAACCTTATCTTTCCACCCTTCTAAAATCTTTTTATTAACTCCGTGCAAATTGAGTTCTATTTCTTTGAAGAGTTCATCGATATTTGTAATTTCATCACCATTCTTACCCGCTGATTGTAATAATTGCTTTGTTTCTTTAAGGTTATATAATTTCCGGGCAATTTCTTCCTGTTCGTTAACCCATTTTTTATAATTTCTTACAGTATTAGGAATTTCTGATAAATAACGGACACGCTGCGGTGGTATTATATAGATCTTTTCTGACATTTCTCCAATGGCAACAAAACCGGATTCAAACTGATGTTTAGTTTTTTCATTTATCTTTTCAATTAAAGCTTTATAAAGGCTATTTACTCCGGGGTCATTGAATTGAGAAGCAATTGTTCCAAATACAGGCATGTCGTCAATATCTTCATTCCATCGCTGATGATTTCTGGCATATTGTTTTTTGACATCACGCAAAGCATCCATTGCCCCTCTTTTATCAAACTTATTCAGGGCTATTATGTCAGCGAAATCGAGCATGTCGATTTTTTCAAGCTGAATTGCTGCTCCATAATCAGGGGTCATAACATACATTGAAAGATCACTATGATCAATTATTTCGGTATCTGACTGGCCTATTCCCGATGTTTCAAGAATTATTAAATCAAAATTTGCAGCTTTAACAATATTCAGGGCATCTTTTACATATTTTGAAAGTGCCAGGTTTGATTGACGGGTAGCCAGTGAATGCATAAATACCCTCCCGGTATTAATTGAATTCATCCGTATCCTGTCACCTAACAATGCACCTCCGGTTTTTCGTTTTGACGGATCAATAGATATAACCGCAATGGTTTTTTCTGTAAAATCAATTAAAAATCTCCTTATAATTTCATCTTCTAATGATGACTTGCCAGCTCCGCCCGTTCCTGTAATTCCCAATACAAGTCTTTTGTTTTTTTCAGCATTATTTTTTATTTCTTCAATAAAATCAGTGATCTGTTCAGGATAATTCTCAACAGCAGAGATAAGTTTCCCTAATGCTACAGGATCTTTTTCTTCAACCTGTTTCATTGTTATATTTATGTCTTTCCCGGTTGGGAAATCACATTTTTTTACCATATCATTAATCATTCCCTGCAAGCCCATTTTCCTTCCATCATCGGGAGAATAAATCCTGGCTATTCCATAATCATGTAATTCTTTCATTTCCTCAGGAAGAATAACTCCACCTCCACCACCCACTATTTTAATGTGTCTGCAACCCTTTTCTTTCAATAAATCGTACATGTATTTGAGAAATTCCATATGTCCGCCCTGGTATGAAGTTATTGCAATGGCCTGAACATCTTCCTGTATTGCACAATCAACAATTTCCTGTACCGACCGGTTATGCCCTAAATGAATAACTTCAACACCCGTTGCCTGAATTATCCTCCTCATAACATTAATAGTAGCATCATGCCCGTCAAATAAGGAAGCTGCCGTTACAATCCTGATATGATTTTTTGGTTTGTATATTTTATTGTTTTTCATATATAGTATTGATAATTAATTATATAGACTATATCAAATAATAGGTTTATTCATCAGCAAAATACAAATTATTAGCTAGGTAAAAAAACATCTAAAGCTTTACACCAAGAATCATAACATCATCAATTTGGTCAAAAGTACCTTTCCATTGATTGAAATAATCTACCAAGAACTGTTTTTGAGCTGTAATAGGCATATTCTTACATTTCGTCAACAAATCTTTAAATTCCTTATACTCTATTTTTTCACCTTCTTTCCCTCCAAGTTGATCAATATATCCGTCGGAAAATATATAAATTGTATCACCTTTATTAACATCATATGTTTTGCTTGTAAAATTATCCATGCTCATGAAATGACCCACGTACATTTCATCACCAGGATGTTCTATCACCTCATCTTTCCGAAATATATAAATACGCTGATTCGCTGCAACAATTTCCAGTTTATTCTTTTGTTTATCAAAAATAATTATTGCTATATCCATTTTATCAAACATTTCCTTCTTTTTATCTTGCTGTAATGATTCCAGTATATGTTTTCGCAAAGTATTCAAAATATCAGAAGGATTGATAATATTTCTTTCATTTATAATCTCATGTAAAATTTTCATTCCCAGTATACTCATGAAAGCCCCGGGAACTCCATGACCCATGCAATCAGAAGAAACAATAATTAGTTTTTTATCTTTATTAGTAAACCAATAAAAATCACCACCTACAATATCTTTTGGTTTATATAATATAAATAAACCATCAACTAAATATTTAACTGAATCAGTTTTTGGTAAGAACACGTTTTGAATTCTTTGAGCATAGCTTAAATCATCAGCAATTACATTTTGTTGATATGTTATCTGATTGCTTTGTTCAGCTATTGCTACACGTTGTGCTTGAATTTCTTCATTTTGAGCTTCAATTATTTCATTTTTTTCTGACAGCAAATTATTTGTCTTAAGAATTTTACTCTTATGACTACCCATTGAATTTGTTAATGTTCTATTCCGTTTGTTAAAATATAAGATTATGAATAATATAATCAGGGCTATAAC
>DAOVJU010000046.1 GCA_030632095.1 Chlorobiota bacterium | reverse complement strand
TAAGTTAGCGCTTATGGGTAAGAGGAGCCAGGTTAAATTGTCCGCCGAGTTCATTTTTTTCATAAAGATCAACATTATGACCTCTTTTCTTTAATGTCAAAGCTGCTTCCATTCCAGCCAAACCACCACCGACAACAGCATAATTTTTTGAATTTTCAGCAACATTAAAAATGTCAATTTCTTTTCCAATTTGCGGGTTCACAAGACATTGAAGTCCTTGTCCTGATTTTACTCCACCTAGACAACCTTCTGCACAAGCAAGACAAGGACGGATGTTTCCCGCTACTTTATTTAAGCATTTTCCAATAAAGTCAGTGTCGGCTATCAATGCTCTGCCTATTGCAATGTAATCAGCATTAAATTTATTTGTAAGCTCTTCTATATCTTCTCTCGTATTAATTTGCCCTACAAATATTGTATGTATTTTGGCGTGTTCTTTAATTTTTTTGGCAAATTCCCAAGTTTTACCTTTTGGAACAAACATGTGTTGAAAGAACCAGGGTGGAGTGTTACAAACCGTTCCTGCAGAGACATGAATAGCTTCAACGGATTTTTCTTTTAAAATTCCAGATAATTTTATCATTTCAGGTAATTTAATGCCATCAGGGATTATTTCATCACCACTGATTCGTATGATAATAGGTAAATCAACAGCAGATTTGACAGCATCCAATATTTGTAATGGAAATTTGATTCTATTTTCAAAATTTCCACCATATTCATCAGTTCTATCATTAACTTTCGGAGAAATAAATTGAGCGATTAAATAACCATGCCCGAATTGAAGTTCAATTATGTCAAAATTTGTTTTTTGAGCACGTATAGCTGATTTAACAAACAAACTAATAATGTTTTGCATTTCCTGTCTGGTTATTCTTTCAGGAATTGCTCCACCGTTTTCACATGGTTTGTCAGTAGAAGATAAGAAAATATTGCCTGGTATTTTAGGATTTGCCATTCGTCCCGGATGATTCAGATGTGCAATTACTTTTGTATTGCTTTCGTGTATTTTTGATGTTAATTTTTGTAATCCCAGAATTTTATCATCACTGTCAATACCCATTTGTGTTGGCAACTCACGTAAAGCTTTATCCATATAAAATGGTTCGGGTATCACTGCTCCAAGATATTCACTTACTCTTTTATAAAAATCAATGTGTTTTTGTTTTACTACTCCTGTTTTGTCACTGTAGCCAAGCTTAATAGGAGCGAAAATAAAGTTGTTTTTTAGTTGTAACATAGTTTTAATAATTATATTTAAACTTCATTAAAATGATAGATACAATTCCGAGATATTTAGATTAATTTGATTTCTTTATCAAAATAATCAGAGAAGTAGAACCTTTCATCAATGGATTGCCATGTGCCAGGCACTACTGCTTCTCTACTTTTTTCTGTTCTTGAGTTCTCAATATTTATCCAAGGCAAGGCAGCAAAAAAACGATCATGTCTGCCTGGCAGATCATCTTATGAACTTTCCATGGAAACCCAGCCTACATCAGGAATATAAAATTCAATCCAAACATGATCATAATCAGGTCGGGAAATAGTACGCAAAAAACCATATTGAAGTTTATAATTAGGCACCTTAAAATCACCAACAGCCCTGCAAGGTACACCACATAAACGCATTAAACCTAAAAGAAGTTCTGTATATTTTCCACAAGTTCCTTCTCCTTCTTTCAGAGTCTCAACAGGCCTCGTATATCGTTTATTGTAGCGATATTCCAATTTGCTGTAAACATATTCACGGATAGCCTTAACTACCTTTAAAATATTTTTTCTATCTTCTTCCGGCATATCATCAAGAATATCATAATTAGGAAAAAGGAGGCTGTCAAACTTAAATTTAACCCTGTAACCATTAGAAAGGCATAAATTATTATTATTATTTAATTTTTTTAATTTATAATAAACAGGAGCGATAAAAGCATTAATTACATTTTTATCTAATTAGATATTTAAGTAATTGCCAGTACTGGATTCAGGGTCAGTATCATCATAAATTTCACATGTCTTTCGCACATATGAAATGTACAGTAATGGATCTTTTGCTTGAGAATTATAAATCGAGGCAATACTGGTCGCACCTTCATGAGGAACTGTAATAGAGAAAAGTTGATTGCCTTTAAGCTCATAAACATAAATAGCACGACTCAGAGAATCAAGCATATAAAGACCTTCTGCTTGAGAGTCTTTATGATAGGTCATGCTATTGATTTGTTTATTTAGTTTCCATGAACTTATTTTATTTAGATTTTTATCATAAATAACAATATATCCGTACTTATCTGCGATAAAATATTGACCTTCATAGTTCACAATACCAACAATATGCTTAACACCCTTTAATATCTTTTTTGAAATAATCTCTACTTCGCCCTTTTTGATTTTTAATTTATACAACTCATTGAGATATGCATATTGAATAATATCACCTGCCATTAATAAAGCAATTGATTTTTAAAATTCATCTAAAGTTTTGTGGTTAACTATTCCTAAGTGGTTTTGGGATAAAACGCTAACTCTGTTCAAAGTTCCCATGTTATCATCAATGTAATAGATAGTGTCATCTTCATTGCTCGACATCGTAGAGATATTACTAATAAAAGGAGGTTTAATAATATTCATTAACTTTATTATTTAACTAAATTAAAATTACTTTTGATGATGCGTTTTCAGTAGCTTTTAGCAATGGATAGCCTACTGGTGAAGCTGTGAGCAATGGATGAGTTCCTATCTGAAGTGTCAGAAGAGAATTAATGTCCATTCTGTTTTGAATTATAATACCAATAGTATTTGTTAATTCTCCAATAGATAAACCCCCATATACTTCTCCTCCAAGTATTATGCCCGATTCTTTTTGTACTATTAATTTTACATATTGCTTATGTGCATCTTTTATTTTTCCCGGATGCCTGTCAATACCTTCGAAAATACCTATGACAATATCAAAACCTTCTTTTCTTGCAATAGTCTCTGTAATTCCGGCTACACCAAAAGCTGTACTACCCAAGGCTGTAACAAATATTGAAATAGTTCCGCTAAATGTTTTAATAGCGGATAATTTGAATAGGTTCATTCCACAGATTCTTGCCTCAGCACTAGCAGTAGAAGCTAGCATAATTGGAATTGGTTTTCTGGTAACAAAATCACGCTTTTCGGCACAATCGCCTACTGCAAAAATGTTTGGATCTTCTGTTCGCATGTATTCATCAACTTTGATAAAGCCTTTTTTGCTTACAGGTAATCCTGCCTGAGCTGCAAGTTTGCTATTAGGTTTATATCCCATGGATAAAATAACAGCGTCTGCATCTATTGTTTTTCTATTTTCTAATATTACACCTTCAACATTTTTATCTCCAATAATTTCTTTTACTCCAATACCTGTAAGGATTTCAACACCTCTGTCTTTTAAAATTTCTTCGACTCTTACTGAAATATCTTCATCAAAAGCCAGACCTAAAATGTGCGGTAATTTTTCAATCAGAGTAACTTCTTTATTTGCTTTCTTTAACTCATCTGAGATTTCAATACCAATAAAACCAGCACCAATTATGATTATTTTTTTACAATTTGTTAGTTTAGACTGCATTTCGTCCAGGTAAACCTTATTTTTTTCTACTGTAAAAACATTTTCTAAATCAACACCTATAAGCCACTCTGGTTTGTAAGGAATTGAGCCTGTTCCCAGAATAAGCTTATCATAAGATATTTCTTCTCTTTTTCTTAGTTTTGCAATCTTATTTTCGCGGTCAATAGCTATTACTTCATCATATTTTACATTAATCCCTGCTGTATCAAACATTTTCTCTACTGGTAAAATATTATTATTGGTTGTACCTACTGTACTAAATATATATGGGATACCACAAGGAATAAGAGTTTTAGGTTGCATTGTCACTACCATAAATTCTTTGTCAGAATAAACTTTTTTACCAGTTGTAGCAACAACTAAACCTGCCACACTGCTACCAATAACTAATACATCTGTTTTTTTCATTTTATATATATTTAATAGATGATTTTAGAATTCCTGATTTTATTGTGAATAATTTATAGTCAGACGAGTTATTCTCCCATTCATCCTTAATCCAATGCAAATGTTTATTTAATACATTAACTGTATCCTCTGGTTTTTCGGAATAGATAATTACAGGAATAAAATATTTATTAACCATTTTAATATTTTTACCAAATTTCATAGAAACTAATACATTTACACCTTTCCCTTTTAGAAGTTTAATAATAGCATTTCCTTTCCTTTTTGAACCATGCTCAATTTCTTCATCAAGTAATTTGAAATTATTGATTTCTTCACCTATTAATACCATTTCATTGTCAAGCTCCTCATAAATGAGATATTTATCAGCATCTCCAAAGTGTTTTTTTTGAAAATTTCCTTCATTATTTACCGCTAATGCAAATCGTAAATTCATTGTTTGTTCTTTAATTAATATAAATCTATTTCTCTTTTATTTCAAATATATTTCCAGTAATATTAGAACTTTTAAATTTACAAATCTTTAAATACTCTTGCCAGTGAATAACCTGATGGATCAATTTTTAAATTCTTTTTCTTCTATAAATTCAGGCATTGATTCAATAGTTTTCAGAGTTGGCTTAAACGATAATATGTTCATATAAATCATTAATAGTTTTGGGATTATTTTACAGGGTCAATTTTGCAAAGCTATGTTCTTGGATCCCAAACAACCAGTATCAAAGCTCCGTTTTTAGAATCGAATGGACCATGTTCATCACCTGGTGAAAAAATTTGATAAGAACCTGCCGAATATTTCTTGCCATTGCTAATATATTCTCCTTTAAGAACAAAATGTTGCTCTGTAGTAATGTGTGAATGCGGAGCCATATAAAATCCTTTTGGCAATTTTAACAGAACTGTTCTAGCGCCGTTTTCATCTCTTAATACTTTTCTTTTTGTTCCACTAAAATATTCTTCTGCATTTTCCCAGTTTAAGTCATCATACAAATTCAATAAATTTCTCATAATATATTCCTCCGTTATTTAGTAATGTCTAATAATACATTCTGATTTATAGGTTGTAATTTATTCATTGTATAAAATTTAAAAGTTGTTTAAAATTGAATATTTTAAAAAACGACAAACCACAAACAGTTATATTTTAATTTTTTTTTCAAGTAGTTCGTTAATCCTGTTTTTATCGAAGCCAACAACAATTTGTCCGTTAATATCAGTTTGTGGCACAGCCATTTGTCCGCTTCGGCGAATAAGTTCCTGGGCAGCTTTTTGATCCTTTGATATATCAATTACTGTAAATCTTATTCTGTTTTTTTTAAAATAAGATTTTAAAGTAAAACACGGCGGACATATTGGTGAAGAATATACTATTACTCTTTTTGCCGGTTTATCTTCTTTTTTAGCTTCCGCAAAAAATATAGCATCTTCAAAAATGGCTTTATATTGTTCTGCACTATTACAACCTTTTATCAGGTTTTTAAATTTCCCGTCTTCAAACTCTAATAAAGAAGGTACTAAATTAATTGAGTAATGCGGATGAATATCCCTTACCTGGTTAACATCTGCTGCTAATATTGTAATTTTGTTTGAATTATAATTAGAATTAATAATATTATTAAAAGCACAATCACTTTTTTCAGTTCCTTTTTTATAAAGTAACAAGTAAGTTTTTCCTGAAACTGATAAGTTATTTTTAAAATCATCTAAGGAAATGATCTGTATCATGAGTAAAAAATTTATATTTTTTTTGATTTTGTAAATATTCATTTGTTATCAAAGCTGCAATGGCACCTTCGGCAACAGCTGTGGTAACCTGCCTGTATTTTTTTGCTATACAATCCCCTGCTGCAAAAACACCCTGAATACTGGTTTTCATGTCGGCATCCACGACAATTTCATTATATTCGTTTAGTTTAACCACGTTTTTTAATGCATCGGTATTGGGCAGATAGCCGACAAATATAAAAACTCCGTCAATTTTTATTTCTGTAAATTTTTTTGTTGGAATATGTTCAATTTTTATTTTTTTTAGTTTATCATCACCAATAAACTCTCGAGGCTCTGATTCCATAATGAAATCAATTTTAGGGTTTGCTTTCGCTTCCTGTACGGCATGCTCAAATGCTTGGAAATAGCCGAACTGGTGTAGAATGGTTACCTTGCTGGCAAATTTTGTAAGGTTTACAGCCTCTTCAAGGGCAGAATTGCCTCCGCCTACAACAATAATTTCTTTATTTGTAAAAAAATCACCATCGCAGGTGGCACAATACGAAATACCAGTTCCTTTAAATTTTTCTTCACCTGGTATGTTAAGCGACCTAGGTTTCCCACCCGTAGCAAGTATTGTGGTTTTTGACTGAAATTTTTTGCCATCTTCAAGCTTCACATATTTTATATCTCCTTCAAGATGGTATTCAACAATTTTAATATTTGATTTGATTTTACATCCGAAAGTTTTTGCCTGTTTTTTCATGGTATTAGCAAGCTTATAACCATTAGTTGTTTCTACGCCCGGAAAGTTAGCAATTTCATTGGTAAGAACCATTTGTCCTCCTATAGTGCCTTCGTTTAATATTATAGTGTTTAATTTTGCCCGCGAGCTATAAATACCTGCTGTTAATCCAGCGGCTCCTGCACCCAGTATCATTACATCATATATTTCTTCCACAAAGCATTATATTTAAAAAAATGAACATATATACCCTGAATTAGTAACAAGATATATAAAATTCTATTCAGGTTTACCAAATTGTCCATCAAGAATTGCTGTAATCTGTTGCATGTTTTGAATACTGCCGGTTGCTTTTACCAATTTGCCATTTTTGTAATACATGTTAAAGGGTAATGACATGAATCCTCTACATTCAGGAGCTTCCCTGATAACGTATGCTTCAGGATAGTCATAATCCATGTCTGCGAATTTCACATGTGTATACTCATCCTCCAGTTCTTCCATTAAATCGTAAACAGGAATGCACATAGGGCCCATGCGTCCACAGCAAATCATTATATTTTCATTCTCTTCAATAAATTTTTTATACTCAGCAGTATTTTCAATATGTTTTAAATTTGTTTCTAACATAATTATTTTAATTTTAGATTATTATTTATAAAAAATGCATCCTACCTTTTATTTTCTGTTAATGAATGTTTATTGAAAATTGCTAAATTGTTATATTTTTATATTACTATTAAGCTATGAATAAACAGGTTATGACAGCAATTTAATCCCGAAAAAATTCGGGAACAATTAATTATTCAAAAAGAAAATTGTCATCAAACTCTCACGTAATGTAGCTTACAGCATTTCCGTTCTGATACTAATTAGATTTCACTCCAACTATTTTAGTCGGAGCAATATTTTTATTTCTGTTTATTACTGATTCAACAACATTTTTTCCTAATTCGATAAATATTTTTCCAACTAAAGAGTTTTCATCTAAAGCAGATGGATGACCAGCATCACCTCCCTCACGAATACTCTGAACAATAGGAATTTGACCTAATAATGGAACATTAAATCTATTTGCCAGATTTTTACAACCATCTTTTCCAAAAATATAATATTTATTATCAGGAAGTTCTTCAGGGGTAAACCACGACATATTCTCAATAAGACCAAGAATAGGAACATTAATCATTTCTCCCCTGAACATATTTATCCCTTTTATAGCATCAGCTAAAGCGACATCCTGTGGTGTGCTTACGATAATTGCACCTGTAACAGGAACAGTTTGAACCAAAGTTAAATGGATATCACTTGTTCCGGGAGGAAGATCAACAAACATATAATCTAATTCGCCCCAGTCGCTCTGATTAATTAGTTGTTTTAATGCCTTTGTTGCCATTGGTCCTCTCCATACTAATGCATCGTCAGGATTAACAAAAAATCCGATTGATAACATTTTTACTCCATAATTTGTAATTGGAATAATCATTTCAACTCCTTTAACAGTATGTCCTGATGGTCGATATTTTTCTACATTAAACATTTTTGGTATTGATGGTCCATAGATATCTGCATCAATTAAGCCAACTTTTGCTCCTGATTTAGCAATTGCAACTGCTAAATTTGTTGCAATTGTTGATTTTCCAACGCCTCCTTTGCCTGAAGCTATAGCAATAATATTTTTTACACCCGGCATAGGCTTTTCATCATCAACTATAGTAATATCTTTTGCTGTAATATTTCCTTTAATTTCAGCATTTTTATCAACATAAGTCAAAATTGCATTAACACATGCTTTCTTTAATGAATTTATCAATGGATCATTTGGTTTTTGAAAAATTAAAGAAAAACTGATTTTTTTTCCTTCAATTTTTATATCCTTTACCATATCGAGTGAAACTATATCTTTATTAGATTCAGGATGTTTAACATGGCGAAGTGCATCTAATATTTGTTTTGAATTATATTCCATAACAATTTAATTAATTAATTTTATACTTAAAAATTTTATAAGTTATTAAAACAAGATTGACAAATAAACTTTCCGTTTCTATAACGAATGCCATTTTCAAAAACCCCTTCGCCGCATTCTTCACAAATAATTAAATTAAATGTACACTTTGGAGGTTTAAAGTCAGTTTCTTTTACTTCACTAACAGTCATTAATTCACTGTCAGGTAAAGTCATTACCTGTTGGATCAAGGGATATACGATTTCAGGGTCAACATCTTCAGTCTCAATTCCCTGCGAACGTAGTTTCACAAATTCCGATGCAAGCATATTCTTTTGAAACTCTGGTTTTACAACTACCCTAACTGATTTTTTTTCTATCACATCTATAAGTGTAAATGCCTGTTTCCCAAAGTTTGTATTTTCTATATTTCCTTCGCCAAAAGTACAACCTGTAGTCACTTGCACGCCATCAATGAAACATTGCATCGCATGTACAGGTCCTGTTTCAGCAATACAATAAAGCTTAGTGTTAGAAGCATTTTCTACTCCGAGTTTTTTTAAAGCAGCTAATCCGGCTCTAATGCCAAAAGGTATAGCCGGGCATTTATGTCCGTTGAACTTAAAACCGGTTTCCATAAGTTCATTAAGTTTTGTTTCCATTTTTTTTATTAACTATCTTATTGTTCGTGATTTCACAAATATTTTTAATGTTATATGCTATTTGTTTCAGGGCAATAAGTTCTGGTTTCTTTGTCTTTCTCTATTTTATTTTAGCCATTTTCAATTTTAGTCATTTGTCACTGATTACTGCTACTGCAACTTCTTGTTACACATCTATGATGAAACTCTTGTAAACAGATTATTTAATCTTTTTTAAATAATAATATTACGTAGCCATTCATAAAGTGAGAATATTGTTAAATGGCTACATTGTTAAATTGTTCTAATACAACAATTTAACAATAGAACAATAAAACTATAAATAAAAAGCATGTTTGTAAATGTTTTTCTTGAACATGCCATTTTACTGAGCTCAGAAAATAGTTCTGTTTATTTAACCTGATTTTTGAAATAGTATGTAGAATTATTAATGTTTCATCACCCATGCATCCGGTTGTTCGGCTTTTACCATTTTAAGCATTTTTACTGCGTCTTCTAAATTTTCAAACCCGCTAAATGTTACCATGTGAAACCCATTAACCAGCCCAAGGTTCTCAGAGTTGTATCCTTTATTGATTAATCTTTTATGGTAATTAATTGCATTGCTTTCAACTTTGAAGCTACCTGCAATAACATAATATTTTGATTCCTTATAAACTGGTTCCGGGACTGTTTCCTTAACCGGTTCTTCTTCTTTAATAACCTCTTCAACAACTTCTTTTTTATCTGTCATTGTTTCTTCATCAACAACTTTTGTTTCTTTCGCAACTGTTTCAGCAGGAGTAACCTCAACATTTGTTTCAACTACTTCTTGTTCTCCACCATCAAACCAGCCTTTTATACGATCATAATCGAGCACAGCCCAGGTAATAATAACAGCAACAACAACCACTATTGCACTTATCCAGACCAAAGTTGCACTTCCCTTTGGTTTTGTATGTTTTGCAACAACCATTTCACTATCACTTACTATTTCGGCAATTACTTCCTCCTTTTTAGCTGGTTCTTTAGCAACTTTAGCTGTAATTTGTTCTGTTGATTTAATCTCGGTTTCAATCTTTTCTTTTTCTGGTTTGGCTTCTTTAAGTTCTTCTTTTTTCTCCTCTGCTTTAACAACCTTCTCTACTTTAGTCTCTTCCTTAACCTTTGTTTTTTCTACTTCCTTTTCCTTTTTTTCTTTAACTTCTTTATTTTCCCCGACTTTATCCTCTTTTTTACCATCGGCTTTTACTTCTGCTTTCTTTACTTCTGTTTTATCTTCCTTTATTTCTTCAGGTTGTTTTGTTTCTTTAGCTTTTTCTTCTTTGTAAGGATCAAACTTTATTCTGCCAAAATCATCTTTATAAAACGTTCCGACATTTTCAATTGTAAAACGCCCTGTCTTAATTGACCCTTCAATTTCTTTTATGAACTCTTTTATTTTTTTTGTAGCATCAGTTTTACTTATGTTTTCGATTTTAATAATTTTATTTACCAAAAGGCCGTCATTGAATTTTAGGAAGTCGTTAAAAGAAACTTCCATTTTCCCCCCTGGTTTTTCTTTAACTAAAAAAGCTCCTAAATCAGGAATTATAACACGTGAATTAACTTTAAGAAGTTCAAAAAGATATGTCTTGATCATGACTTGCTTTGTTTTATATTAACATATAGTTGCTGATAATTGTAATTTACATTGTATTATTTGCTTGTAAATTTATTACTATTTTTTTATTTTTTAATGCAAATGGCTGAATAACTTAAATTTAGATTTTCTGCTTTGTAAAATAATTCTTGTCGAAAACAATTTACAATGAGGCATTAAGAATCTTAAGACCATATTTATTTAACTAAAACAGAATGACTTAACTTTCTGAATATTTTGTTTTACCTTTAACAATATGAACACATCTTATTTAAATATAAAATTTATATATTATACATGTTTGTTGTGCCTTATACCTTTCTGCATTTGTTCACAAGTTGATTATAGTTTGTCACATTTAAAAGCAAAAAACATTGGAGGCAAAACTGAATTTAAGCGAATACTTGAACAGGAGTTGATTTATCCTGAAAAAGCTTTGCAAAATGAAACTGAAACCAACATTATTATTTGTTTCGTGGTTACAGTTGATAGTATAGTTCAAGAGGTAAGAATTGATAAATCCGGAAAACCGGAATTAGATGCTGAAGCACTTAGGGTTTTTAAAAGAATACAATGGATCCCTGCTTTTTATCAGGGAGATCCTATAGCAACATTTAATTGTGTTAAAATTCCTTTTTCAATAAAATCTTATCATAAAACATGTAAAAAAAGAGATTATCAGAGAATATCTAATCCTTTTGAACCTGTTGATACAAGTACTTTTATTTATAAGTACAATGCATTGAACAAAAAACCTTTCCCTTATTTCCCAAGCCAGTCAACCAGCATTGTGCGGTTTTTTGCCAGCAATATAAAATATCCCGAAACTGCAATGAAAAATAACATTTCCGGTACAGTCACAATACGTTTTATTGTTGAACCACATGGAATGATTACCAACATTCACGCTACTAAACCAATTGCAGGTGGTTGTACTGAAGAAACAATACGCGTTGTTAAAATGCTTAAATGGTATCCTGGAATTTACCAGGGAAAGGCAGTCAGGACCTGGGTTAATTTTTCAGTTAACTTCAAGCTTACCGACCAAGGTGGTTATATAATCAATCCGGTTTTGATAAAGGGTATAATAAACTAATTAGTCTGTCCATAAAGTCCGATTTCGTCGTTATGCTTGCCTTCAAAATGGTCATTTACAAAAGTAAACTCCCATTTTTCAGGCTTCGCAAGCCTAGAACTCGAACTTTCTGAACAGACTCTTGACTTTATAGTCCCTCGACATTGTGCAATTTAGC